>CAYPJB010000349.1:0-5031 GCA_964410845.1 uncultured Bacteroidales bacterium
GTGTTTGCGTGAAAACTTCGTCACCTTCATTGGGAATAACGTGCTGACAAAGCGTCCTCTTCTTTTCCAGTGGCCATTGTGAGGCTTCCCGCTTCTTCAATTCTGCTGCATCCCAGCCTCGCCCGGCTACCCGTTGCAGGCGAACTGTTTCTGAAGCTTCGACGAAGATCACCGCCTGGCAGGCATCCTTCCAGCCGGTTTCCAGCATGATGGCAGCATCGAAGATGACAAGCTTGATGCTGGGGTTTCTGGCTGCTTCGTCGATCTGTTGCTGAATCTCAGATCGGATGAGGGGATGAACGAGGGATTCGAGCAGCTTCTTATGAGAGAGATTGGAAAAAACGAGTGACCCCAGTTTCTTGCGGTCGATGGTCTGCTCTGCAGTCAACACTCCCGGGCCCCAAGTCGCACTGACAGCTCGGATGATGTCTGGCCTCGTTAATACCTCATGCCCGATACGATCAGCATCAATAACAAGTGCACCACGCCTGGCAAATAACGAACTGACGTAGCTCTTGCCACTGCCGATGCCACCCACAATGCCAAGAACGGGGACTGAATGAGCAGGTGGTTGCTGGTTGCTGGTTGTTGTTGCAGAGACTAAAGCAGAAAACACCATGAATCATCTACCTCAACAAGTCCCGTCACCTCTCTCTACATTAAGCGACTCGTGTTGAACCAACAACCAGCAACCAGAATCTAGCAGCTCACCGAAAAGGGGCAAACAGCAAAAAAACCTCTACCCATCTCCCACACACCACCGAGGTTAACGCTCTTGAGCCAAACTGGTGAGAATAGTGAAACTGGGTGTTAAACAGTAACGAGGATGCCTGTTACGAAATAGGGGCAAACTTTGCCGAGAGATTCAAGTTTGTCGATTGTATGGGACGATAACGCTTCAAGGTTGCCTGTATGCCAGGGGTTCAGGGTGGAACCTGGTGAGGCAATCAGGGGGATTTTGCGATGGAACGCTGGCCCATAGCTACTGCCACGACAAACGAAGTGAACGACACTTCGTTGCATGCAACCGAGGAGAGGCACACGGCCCAGCACCTTCGACAGGGAGGACGCGTTTCCATGAGCCGTCGGACCAAATGGATCATGGCTGTGGCAGCAGCTCTTCTGGGCACGAGCTCAGCATCTGCCCAATACAACTACGGCACAGCCAATCTGGCCTCGCCACAATATGAAGTCCCCATTCCCCTTTCCTGGGGTGATAAGGACGAAGGCTTCTACTTCAGTGCTGAAGCCACGGTAATGCGTATCAACAGCGCACTCCGTAACCAGACGGTCGCACGTCGTGGATTCATCGATCGCGATGGCAGCATCGTGGGCGATCCCGCCGGTGGTATTCTGGATGTTTTCGATACAGGAACTCCTCCAAACTATATCACCACACTGTTTGCCAACCGTGGCCCAGCTGGTGCTGTGTATGGATCACAGGAAGTCGCCTTGTCGACAGGTGATGTCAATCGCGACATGTTCCAGCCAGGCACCCGCCTGACCTTGGGATATCGCCTGCGAAATGGCATGGCCATCGAAGCCAGCTACATGGGCATCACCAAGGCTCGTGCTTCAGCCACCGGTGGTATCATCCCACGCAGTGGCGGAACTGCCCAGGACAATGCTGATTCGTACCTGTACAGCGACTTCTATAACTTCACGCCTTACTACGCTGGTCCGGCGCGTGAAATTCTCTCGAATGTGTATCTCGGAGTTATCCCTCCAGGTGCAGCAGGCAGCATCTTCATCTCGCCTGTTCCGAACGATTTGACGAACTACGGCGCCTTCGCTGTTTCAGCCTACGGCATCACCAATGGCTTTGAGCGTGTGATCATCAGCGAGTTGCTGGCAGCTCACACCATGGAACTCAATCTGCGTGTTCCTATCCTCCAGGTGGAAGGCACCCGTACTTACTGGTCAGGTGGTTTACGCTACCTCTCCACGACGGAACGCTTCCGCATGGTGATCGAAGACATGGGCTTCCCTGACGCGGCTGCTACTCCCATCGGTGGTGGTACCATCGTGGATAACGAAGTCCGTAACGAGTGGGGCATGCGATACACCACCAAGCAGAAGAATCTCTTCTACGGCTTGCAGACAGGTGTCGGTGGCGAAGCATACCTGATGAACGGATTCGCTGTTAGCCTCGATGGCAAGATTGGCATCATGGCTGAGCAGAGTCGTACATCAGTCACACTGAACCGCCTGGATTCAGATGTTGGCTTGCAGAAACGAACCAACAACGAATTCACCATCGCACCGATGTTTTCAGGTGGTGCGTACCTCTGGTGGTATGCTCACGAAGGCATCACCTTCCGTGCTGGTTACGAATACATGGGTGTCCTGAATGCGGTTCGCATGACGGATCCTATCGACTATGACCTGGGCCGTCTGGATCCACGTCCGAAGAAGACTTTGTGGAGTCTGGATGGGTTCACACTGGGCGTTTCGTTTACGTTCTAATCGTACACCACCCTGGTCCGACGCGCACGAGGATGAGCCGCAAGGCAAGTCCTCGTGTGTCGTTTTTTACATTGCTTCAATTCATTTGGATGAGTGGCGATTCCATGTTACTTTGATTCTGTTGAATGTTTTCCAGGCTAACTCCTCTGGCTTATGACTGCAGCACCAGATGTACATGAAAACGAGATGCCGTCTTCGGAAGTGGGTGATTGCCTCCAGCGTTATCATGCAGGCGACCTGAAGGCGACACACGATTTGTATCTGCATTGTGCAGCCCGTTTCAGGAAACTCGCCAGAAAGATGCTGAGAAAGTTCCCGGTCGTGCAACGCTGGGAACAAACAGACGATGTGCTGCAGGCAGCGCTGCTGCGATTGCAGAAAGCGCTGGTTGCCACAAAAGTCACCAGATCGAATGATCTGGCCCGGCTGGCTTCCACCATGATACGTCGGGAGTTGATCGATCTCTCCCGACACTATCAGGGTTTGAGAAATATGAATGGTCGTCACCACACTCCCCATCCCCATGATGCGTTGACGCACGAACCGGCTGATTCCCGAGCCCTCGAGACAAATTTGCATCTGTGGGAACAGTTTCATCAAGCCATTCACACTCTGACCGACGAACATCAACAGCTTTTTGATTACCTGTGGTATCAGGGCATGTCAAAATCCGCAGTATCCAAGCTGAATGGGGAATCACTCAGCACCGTCAAACGGCGCTGGCAGGAAGCACGCCTGGCCTTGATCGCCATCATTGGAAGTGATTGGCCTGAGTAGTTTTCGATGAACCAGTACACGCAGGATTTCCGCTAAGCTTGGTAGATAAGAAGGAGTCCGCTACGTGAATAAAGTATTGCAGTTATTGCAGGAGTGGGAAGATCGTCAGGCTCATGGCACTCCAATCACACCCGAGGAGCTCTGCAAGGAGCATCCTGATGTCGATCCCACAACTTTGCGTCGTTACATCCGCGACATGCAGAAACTCAATCGAGTGCTGGAGGATACTCATTCCAACGATACCAGGCTTGATAAGCAAAGTGATAACACTGAAATTTCAAATGATCTCCCCGGTTATGAACTGCAAGGGGAACTGGGCAAAGGTGGCATGGGATTAGTGCTGCTTGCTTTAGAGACAGACTTGCAGCGTCATGTAGCCATCAAGCTGCTGCCTAAAATGGCGAATGTGAATCGCTTCTATCGGGAAGCCCAGGTACTGGCACGGCTCAAGCACCCCAACATCGTTCCGATTTACCACGCCAATCTTCGCAATGGTCAACCATACTTTGCGATGGAATATGTTGTCGGTGGAAATCTGGCAGACCAGGTCGGCACGCTGTCGAAAAGGCCGATCCAGGACGTCATTCGATTGATGAGCAAAGTTGCACGTGCTGTGCAATGTGCTCATGAACACGGCGTGATCCATCGTGATCTCAAACCCGCCAACATCCTGATGGATACTCACGGCGAACCGCGGGTAACGGATTTTGGCCTGGCCAAGCTGCATGGCATCGAAGATGAACATATCAGCAAGGTCGGGGATGATACGATTCCAGAATCCATGTCTCTGACAAAATCTGGATCACAAATAGGCACACCATCTTACATGGCCCCGGAACAATACGGTTCCGGTGAGCTTACTCATCAAGTCGATATCTGGGCATTGGGGGTAATCCTGTATGAACTGCTGACCGGCAAGCGTCCATTCATCGGTAAGCGATTTGAGGATCTGCAGCCACAAGTACTTCATGATGACCCACCCAACCCGCGCAGTATCCGCAAGGAAATACCAGCAGGCCTGGAAGCAATCGTACTACGCTGCCTGAAGAAATCGCCAACACAACGGTACCACAGCGCTGCTGAGTTGGCTAATGATCTGGATCGATATTTGCAGCCACGCTGGACGATTGCCAAGCTACTGGCAGGTGCGGCAGCATTGGCTCTAGCGACAAGTGCAGTTGTATACCTCTCAGGCAGCAACCCTCAACAAGTTGCTGCAACAAACCCACCATCTCCAACACCGTCTGCTCAAGAACCAACTCCAGATCCTACTCCGGCAGAGGCGCAGTACTTGAAAGCAGTCGAACCCCTGCTGCAACAGTTAATGCGGAAAGAAAAGGTAGAACTGGTCAAGCGAGGCGAGAAGCCTCGAGCTTACCTGCTTCGGGAAGGCACCGAAGCCAGGATCAATGTGCGTGCAGACGATGGATCGTTGACGGTGTTTCACCCCATTGTCTGCTACCTGGAATTGCTGCCCGCGGTTGATCTGGAGCGTTACCGGATTACTGCCAAATATCGTCACGACTATCAAGTAAACGAAACGGGACGCGTTGGCATTTATCACTGTTACCATCATTCACAAAAGCCACAAGGAACGTTGCACTGCTTTTCCCTGCAGGCATTAGCGGATCCAGTGCAGAAACAGCACAGCATGCCGATGGAAAAGCCACTTTTCTCTTCGACCTTATATGGCTTCATGGACTACAGCGGTCAAATGCATGGCTTTCGAGAAGAAACTCCTGCCTACCAGGTCATGCCGAATGGTAAGCCAGTCGGTTGGCATACCAT
>CAYPJB010000350.1:0-5013 GCA_964410845.1 uncultured Bacteroidales bacterium
CTTTGCCGAACAGATGAAGCAGCTCGAGAAGGAATTGGAGAAGCTCGGCGAAGGCAATCCAGGCTTTGAAGAGATGCAAAAGCAGATGGAACAGCTTCGCAAGCAGCTCCGCAACCTCAAGCGGGTGAATCCTGACGATGACAAGGATAACAACTAACGTTGTTTCCTGGAATGAATCTAAAGCCCACAGCTCTCGCTGTGGGCTTTCTGCTTGTTACTGGTAAAAAATGGTGTACTATCGCTTAACCTACCTTCCTTTGTTTGATGGCTCTCCCTATGCATCGTCTGGTTATTGCTCTGGCATTCATGGTCTGTTCGTTGACATCGCTGTGGGCCCAGAAGGAATATGGTTTCGATAACCGCAAGTCGTCCGGGCAACCTTACCTCAGTCCGGAGGAGACGCTCAAGCGGATGAAGGTGCCTGCCGGGTTTGGAGTAAAGCTCTACGCTTCCGAACCGCTCATGACCAATCCGATTGCGATGACAGTGGACGAGAAGGGGAGAGTCTGGATCATTGAAAGTTTTGAATATCCCAAACGCACGCCACCAGGGAAAGCCCCACGCGATCGCATTGTCATTCTCGAAGATACTGATGGTGATGGTGTAGCAGACAAACGCACCGTGTTTGCTGAAGGGAAAGACTTCCCGGTCAGTGAAGAACGCAAGGCCAAGGGACTCGGGGCGTTCGATATGGCCAGCGGGATTGAAGTGGGCCACGGCGGCTGTTTCGTTGGTGCGCCACCTTATCTGTACCACATCAAAGACACCAATGGTGACAACAAGGCAGACAGTTTCGAGATCGTGGCCCGTGGGTTTGGTTCGCAGGATACCCACGAAACACTGAACACCTTCACCTGGGGCCCTGACGGCTGGCTCTATGGCTTGCATGGCGTCTTCACCATTTCGAAAGTGAAGCAAGGCGAGCCCGGCAGGAACGATGGCGAACCGGCCATTGATATGGATGCCGGCGTGTGGCGCTATCATCCCCAGCAGAAGAAGTTTGAGATGTTTGCCGAGGGGACGAGCAATCCGTGGGGCATGGATTTCACTTCCGATGGCGAATGCATCATCTGCTGTTGTGTAATTCCGCATCTCTTCCACATGGTTCCGGGAGGCATCTACATCAAACAGGGTGGCAAGCCCAGCTACAACCAGTATGCCTACGGGGCAATCCAGGAGATTTGCAACCACACGTTCCACAAGGAAAGTGGCTGGGCTCACGCCGGGTTGCTGAGTCTTGACTATCCCCACATGCCTGCCGAGTACCGCAACAGTGTGATCTTCGGTTCCATTCATGGCTGCTCGCTGAAACGGAACACACTCAAGCCCAACGGTTCGACGTACGTGGCCAGCCGGGCGGATGACTTTCTGGTATCCGGCGACAAGAACTTCCGACCGATTCAGATGAGGTGGATGCCTGACGGTTCGATCCTGGTGAGTGACTGGCATGATCAGAACCCGTGCCATCAGACGAAACCTGACGATTGGGATTACGAAAAGGGGCGTATCTATCGGATTGTGCCACCGAAGAGTGAACTCAAGGATGAGACCAATCCGTTCATGCAGAAGACGAAGCTGCGGTTGGCGATGGAGAAGGTGAAACCTACCGATTCCCGCAACATTTTCATCGCTATGGGTACGGTGAATTCAGGTGATCCCGGGCGGTCGCAGCCAGCACCCTTGCTGTTGAACCTGGTAGCATTCCAAACAGCTTTGGCCAGTAAGTCGCCTGCAACTTTGACGATGGCATTCAACATGGGTTTGGATGAATCGCATCGAGTCTGGGCAGTACGGACATTGGCCGACGGCGCAGCAACAGACAAAGTGAAAGCGGAGTTGGCCAGGTTGGTGAACAGTGAAAAGTCGCCTCGGGTGCTGCGTGAGTGTGCTTCTGCCTGTGTGAAGCTCTCGAAGCAATCGAGCATGCTCTCTGTTTTGAAATCACTCTATGCACATACTGAACTCGCGAATGATCCGGTGATTCCTCATCTGATATGGCTTGCTACTGAAGTAGAACTTTCTCGATCACCAGGCGTTGTTCTCGATTCGCTTGCCAAACAGTCACCGGGTAATCTTTTCCTCACGCAGCACATCGTTGGCCGAAGTATTCGTCGCATCGCTGCTTCGGGCAAAACAGATGACCTGGCATTGGCTTTGGACTTCATCAACAAGAGTAAAAATGCTGAAGTTACTCGGGCTTCACTCGGAGGACTTGCCGAAGCGGTAAAGGGCAGGCGTTTCGAGAACATTAGTCAGTGGAAGCAACTCGCAACCAGCCTGAAAGCGATGAATCAGCCTGAGATCACCAGGTTGACCATGCAGTTGGCTGCGTCGTTCTATGATGCGGAAGCGATGGCTGAAGCGTTGTCCACTCTGAAAGATGCCAATGCTGATCGTGAAGCACGTCGCAATGCCATCCAGCAACTGGCCCTCGTTCAGGATGCCAAGGCGTTGCCAGTGCTGATACAAGTGCTTCGCAATGATACTGAAGTTTCATTGCGTCAGGAAGCAGCTCGGGGGTTGGCTAACTTCAACGAAACGAATCTGGGCAAGGAACTGCTCACCGACTGGAACAAGCAGCCAGTTGTCGTGCGTGCGGAACTGGTCAATACCCTTCGTAGTCGCAAGCCCTGGGCGTTTGCACTGCTTACTGCACTGGGTAACAAGCAGGTGAATCGTGCCGATGTGAATGACAACGTCGCCATGGCTATCAGGCAGTTCAGGGACAACGAACTGAATGCCTTGCTGGACAAGCACTATGGTGCCTTCCGCGACAGCCCAGCAGAGATTGATGCCCTCATCGCTAAGCTTCGAGTGGAACTGCCCAAGGCAGTTGGTGATGCCAAGGCGGGGAAGGCTGTCTTTGCCAAGCATTGTCTGCAGTGTCACAAGTTTGCTGGGGAAGGGCATGATGTAGGCCCGGTACTGGATGGTGCCGAGCGGACGAAAGAGTATCTGTTAGCCAATATCATTGATCCGAACCGTGTGGTGGGTACGCCTTACTTCAGCCGCACGGTGGTGATGAAGAATGGCAAGCTGATCACGGGTATTCTCGTGGAAGAGGATGCAACAACTCTTCGGCTCAAGCGCGAGAATGCAGTCATCGAAGTGATTGTGAAAGCGGATATCGAAGAGCAATCGACTTCGACGAAGTCGCTGATGCCAGAGGGGATGAGCAACAACATGACGGTGCAAGACCTACGCGACTTGATCCGTTACCTCGAAGCTGTGCCGAAGGTTACGGACAAGTAATGAGCCAGCCCATCCCACTTCTCGACGCCAGCAACATCAGCAAGGCCTATCCTGGTGTGAAGGCATTGCAGAATGTGTCGCTCTCCATCCCAGCGGGCAAGGTCATTGCCGTCGTTGGCGAAAATGGGGCTGGCAAATCGACCTTGATGAAGATCATTGCGGGAGTGGAACGACCTGACACAGGCACGTTGAGCTGGAATGGCGAGGCCATACATCTCCATGGCGTACAAGATGCTGAAAAGCTTGGGATCGTACTCATCCACCAGGAATTGAACCTGGCACATAACCTCGATATCGCTGCAAACATCTTTCTAGGCCGTGAGAAAACCTGGGGCGGGCCGCTGCGATTGCTTCGCCGGGACATCTATCCGCAGGCCGAAGCATTGCTGAAACTCGTCGGGTTAAATCAATCACCGTACACACGAGTGGGCAATCTTTCTGTCGGACAACAGCAACTGGTGGAGATTGCCAGGGCATTATCGTTGAAGTCCAAGCTGCTCATCATGGATGAGCCAACGAGCAGCTTGACCGAAACGGAAACCAATACGCTTTTTTCTGTCGTTGAGAATCTGAAAGAGCAGGGTGTCAGTGTCCTGTATATTTCCCATCGGCTGAAAGAAATACAGCAACTAGCGGATCATGCAGTGGTGTTGCGTGATGGTCGCAACTCGGGCGAACTCACCAGATCAGAGATTACCCCCGATGCACTCATCAAGTTGATGGTGGGACGAGACATCAAGAAACAATCGAAAGATGGCTCACAACTAGCGAAGAACGAGCCTATTCTGGAAGTCAGCGGACTGCGTTGGTCGAAGTCGCAGTCAGCACAAGGGGTGTCCTGCAATGTAAATGCAGGTGAGATTCTTGGAGTTGCCGGGCTTGTCGGGGCGGGGCGTACGGAGCTTGCCGAGACGCTCTTCGGCATTCGCCCCAGGCTGGATGGTTCTGTAAAACTGGCTGGCAAGGTTTGCCATCCATCTACTCCACGTGAAGCGATGCAGGCTGGTATCTTTCTGGTGCCCGAGGATCGTCGGCATCAGGGGTTGGTACTCACCGATTCGGTACGCAATAACATCAGCCTGGCGACGCTGCATCTGCGCCAGACACTGGGCCTGATTTATCGTCAGCAGGAAAGCGACATCAGTCAGCAGAAAGTAAGTCAGTTGAGGATACGGACACCATCGATCCTTCAGGCGGTTGGTCTCCTCAGTGGAGGCAACCAGCAGAAGGTGGTACTGGCCAAGGGGCTGGTCAAGCAGCCTGTTCTTCTCATCCTCGATGAACCAACGCGTGGGGTTGATGTCGGAGCGCGAGAAGAGATTTACTCGATTATGCGGGAGTTGACTTCTCAAGGTGTCGGAATCATGATGATTTCCAGCGATCTGGAAGAAGTGCTGGGCGTCAGTCATCGTGTGCTGGTGTTGCATGAAAGCAGTGTGGCGGGTGAACTGAATCGTGATGAGCTGAGTGAAGAGGCTGTCATGCATCTAGCGACAGGGCAGCAGGAACGAAGGAGAGCATCGTGAAGAAATTGATTGGGTTGTCACTGTTTCTGCTCCTGCTCTATGTTGCCTTGCTATTTGCTGATCCCAGTGCCAGCAGCCTGGAAAACCATCAGAACCTGGCAAAGCGAATTGGTATTTATGGTGTTATTTCGCTTGGGGTGGCTCCGCTGATTATCAGCGGAGGAATTGATCTGTCGATTGGTTCGGTGATTGGTTTATGTGCGACGCTCCTGGCCATGCTGGTTAACTACTATCA
>CAYPJB010000351.1:0-5001 GCA_964410845.1 uncultured Bacteroidales bacterium
ACGATGGCATGGTGATCTATTTCATGCCCGAGTCTTCCCGCTTTGGAGGCTCTTCTCAAACGTCGCCTATCGAAGTGGGTGCCCCGGTGAAGGAAGGCCAGAAGCTGATGCGCATTCCGAACCTGAACCGGATGATCGCCCGCGTCAAAGTGAA
This sequence comes from uncultured Bacteroidales bacterium, assembly GCA_964410845.1. Lineage (GTDB taxonomy): Bacteria > Planctomycetota > Planctomycetia > Gemmatales > HRBIN36 > JAEUIE01. Next base: position 155 of record CAYPJB010000351.1, read on the forward strand.
TGAATCCTTCGTCTCGAGAATTCGAGGGGATATCACCTCGCCTACGGGCTTCGGTACGGCCTACGATGTAGGTCAATCCATTATGTCGTGGGGGCACCTGATCAGCGCACATGCAGTACCTGGCTCTCATGCGGCACTGCCAGCGTTCATGCCCAGTTTGATCGCCCAGAAGGAGATCAAGGCAGACCTGGCACACCTGGATGAGGAAGTGGTGGAAGATGGAATGCAAGCCAGCATCAAAGTCAGTGGCAGTGAGCGGACACTGGCAGGGCACGTGAAGATGGTGGCTGCGGTAGCCTCCTCTACCGATTGGATGTCGTCCGATGTGAAAGTCTACCAGACGGTGGTCACCATCGACGACTATGTTGATTTTCTGAAGCCCAGCATGAGTGCTGAAGTAACTGTCAAAGTCGATGAACGCAAGAATGTGCTCCGTTTGCCGGTACAGGCCGTGCTGGAATCGGGTGGCAAGAAGTTCTGCTACGTGAAAACAGATTCCGCCATCGAAAAGCGAACCGTGAAGACGGGTCTCAATGACTTCAAATTTGTTGAGATTCTTCCAACTTCCGAAGTGAAAGAGAACGAGCAGGTAGTGCTCAATGCACGATCCTACGCCGAGAAAGTGAACGATCTGCAGGGCAACGTGAATATGGACGCATCAGCCATGATGAAAGACCGTGGAGCAGGCCGTAAAGGTGGTGGAGCCCCCGGCAAGGGTGGCATGCCTGGTAAAGGTGGAGCCACGACGCCGGGCCAGGGTGGCCCGCGAGGAACTGCACCCTTTGCAGGCAAGGCAGCTCCTGCTGGTGCTGGCGAAACAACTACACCTGTCTCAGCCGAGAACCGCAAGACCCCCTCCAAGGAACGCAGTGCCAAGGGGGCAGGCAACTAATGGGGAGCATTGCCCGCGTCGTCAATTTGCAAAAGACCTACCAGATGGGCTCCGAAACGGTGCATGCCCTGCGCGGGGTCAGCATCAACTTTGAAGAGGGAGACTTTGTCGCCCTCATGGGGCCATCGGGTTCCGGCAAATCGACGTTGCTCAATCTGCTCGGCTGTCTTGATCGCCCCAGCTCAGGCAACTATTTCCTGGCCGGGCAGGACGTTTCGCAGATGCCGGATGATTCTCTGTCCGAAGTGCGAAGCAAGTACCTTGGCTTTATCTTTCAGGCATACAACCTGATTGCACAATATACGGTCATCGAGAACATTGAAGTCCCGTTGCTGTATCAGGGCAAAGTGAATGCACAGACCCGCGCCCGGTGTATTCGCCTCGCTGAGATGGTGGGGCTGGGAAAACGTCTCGATCACCGCCCTCCGCAGCTATCCGGTGGTCAGCAGCAGCGCGTGGCTATCGCTCGTTCACTGATCAATGATCCGCACATCATTCTCGCGGATGAAGCGACGGGTAATCTCGATACCAAGACCTCTCACGAAATCATGACCATGCTGCTGGGGCTCAACGAGATGGGCAAGACCATCATCATGGTGACCCACGAAAACGACATCGCTGACTGGGCTCGCCGGGTGATACGCTTGCGTGATGGCAACATTGAAAGTGATGTTCGCAACAAGCCGATTCCACCCAAACGAGCTCACGCTGCCGCCTGACACTTGCACAAGATACACGGAACTACGGATGCTGGATCAACTGGAAAAGTTAGCTCTGGATGCCTTGCAATACTGGCCTTACCTGTTGGGGGCCGTGATGGTGGCTGTGCCGCTGGTGTTGATGTACACCCCCATTGGTGGCCCCAAACTTCGCCGCAGCTTCGTCACTGCTATTCGCAATCTCTGGTTACATAAGCTGCGGTCGTTCCTCTCCGTATTGGGCATCATCATTGGCACCTCCGCGGTGATCGCCTTGATGGCCTTTGGCGAAGGTTCGATGCAGGATGCTCTGGATGACATCATGCGTCAGGGAGCAACCAACATCATCGTGATGAGCATCAAACCGCCCGATGATGCATCAGGTGGCCGACGTTCCTTTGTAGCCAAGTACGGATTGACAGATCAGGATTACGAGCGATTCCGCACCACGATTCCCAACCTGGTGAGCCCGCCGTTGCCGCTTCGCACGTTCAAGGCAGAAGTGATGCCGGTGACGGAAGCTCGACTGCACACGGCACGCGTGGTATCGACCACGCCGCAGTATGCCACGATCTTCGGCCTGGGTGACAAGATCGCCTCCGGACGGTTTATCGTGGAACCTGACGAAACGCCAGTTCCCCGCAATGTGTGTGTACTGGGATCGGAAGCTGCACGTATTCTGTTTCCCGGTGAAGACCCGATCAATAAGGTCATTCGATTCTCGCTCAAGAACCCGGCGTTCACCGTGGTGGGTGTACTCAAGGATCGATCTCCAAGTACCAGCGGTGCAGACATTGAGAACTACAACACCGATGTGTACATTCCCTTGGCAGCCAGCAGGGCACTTCTGGGTGACACTGCTGTCATTCGCTCCAGTGGTATGCGTGGTGCGGAACAAGTGCAGCTCAGCCAGGTGATTCTCACCGTTGAACGGATGGATCAAGTGCGGTCTACCTCGGAAATGGTCACATCGCAGTTGGATATGTACCACCGAGGCAAGCGCGACTGGAACGTGAAGGTGCCTCTCGACAAGCTCGAAGAAGCCGAACGTACCCGCGATCGTTACCGTATCCAGATGGCCATGATTGCAGGCATCTCACTCCTCGTGGGTGGTATCGGCATCATGAACATCATGCTGGCTACCGTGACTGAGCGTACGCGGGAAATCGGTATCCGCCGGGCCCTGGGTGCCAAGCGTGGGGATGTCACGTTCCAGTTCCTGATCGAAGCCCTGGTGCAAACGACCGTGGGTGGCCTGATGGGGGTGGCGCTGGGATTCATCATTATCTTTGCCGCTCCACCCATTGCGGCTTACGTCGGGACACACCTTCCCGCGAAGGTGCATCAGCCGAGCGTCTTCCTGGCGTTCTTTGCCTCGGTGAGTGTCGGCGTGCTGTTTGGCTGGTATCCCTCCCGCCGGGCAGCTCGGCTTGATCCGATCGAAGCCTTGCGGCATGAGTAGGATACTGACGATCCTCGGGTACATCTGGGCCAGCCCCCTGACAGCCTTCGGGCTACTCTGGGGGCTGCTTTGTTTATGCACCGGTGGCCGAGTGCAGGTGGTGCGTGGGGTGCTGGAGTTCTGGGGTGGCATCACCCGCTACATTCTTGATCGTCATCTACTGGCCAGAGGTGCTGCCGCCATCACGCTAGGGCATGTCATCATCGGCCAGACGATGGCCGACCTTAATTATGCCCGCGACCACGAACACGTTCATGTGAAGCAATACGCCCGCTGGGGCATCTTCATGGCCCCCGCCTACCTGGGATGCAGCTTGTACCTCTGGCTACGAGGCAAAGACCCCTACATGGACAACCCGTTTGAACGGGAAGCGTATGGGATACGTTAGGTGAGGTGAGCTTCTACATGATCGGCAATCAACCGGGCCGAGCGGGCGCGGGTGATGTAGTTCCAGGCCCACTGCATGAGTACCAGGAGCTTGCTCTCGAAGCCGACGAGGAAGATGACGTGCAGGAAGAGCCAGGCTAACCAGGCGGGGTAGCCGGTGAGCTTGATGAAGTTGAGATCAGCGACAGCAGCACCGCGGCCAATGGTGGCCATGCTGCCTTTGTCCTGGTAGACGAATTGTGGAATTATCTTGTTCCTGAGTCGGGCATCAATCAGCCGGGCGGCGTACTTGCCCATCTGCATGGCTGAAGGGGCAACCCCGGGAACGAGCTTGCCATCGTGCTCTACGTGAGCCAGGTCGCCCAGCACGAAGATGTTGGGATAGCCAGGCAGCGTCAAATCGCATTTCACCCGCACTCGGCCCTGACGATCCAGTTCACACCTGGTTGCTTCGGCTAGCTGTTTACCCAGCGGCGAACCTTGCACCCCGGCGCCCCAGAGGATGACGCTGGCTGGCAGTTCTATCGTTTGCCCGGCGTGTTCGTAGGTCACCCGTTCATCTGTCAGTGCTGTAACTTTGGAACCCAGCCTGATATCGACTCCCAGCCGCTTCAGCGAAGCCAGTCCTGCATCCGAGAGTGTTGGTACATAACTGGCTAATACGCGATTACCCCCTTCGAGCAGGATGATGTGTGCAGAACTCGGGTCGATGTTGCGGAAGTTCCCCCGCAGCGTATACCGGGCAAGCTCGGCGATGGCCCCGGCGAGTTCCACCCCGGTCGGCCCCGCACCAATGATGACAAAGGTCAATAGCCGCTGGCGTTCGACCGGGTCAGTGCAGGCTTCCGCCTTTTCAAATGCCAGGAAGACCCGGGCACGTATAGCTACCGCATCTTCGAGGGTCTTGAGCCCCGGGGCAAACGCTTCCCATTCGGGATGGCCAAAGTAGGCATGGCTCGCACCGGTGCAGACCAGCAGTGTATCGTAGGGATGTGTACCCAGGCTCGAGTGAACGACTTGATGCTGGGGGTCGATCCGCTCGACATCGGTCATCAGCGTGGTGCAGTTCTTCTGCTTCTGCAGGATGCCTCGCAGCGGGGCAGCAATATTGGCGGGGGAAAGTCCCCCCGTTGCTACCTGGTAGAGCAGCGGCTGAAAGCAGTGGAAGTTGCGACGGTCAAGAAGCGTGATACTGACTGAAGCCCGTCGCAACGCCTGTGCCGCAGTGAGGCCGGCAAAGCCTCCACCAATGATGACCACCCGATGCGACACGTCTTACTTCTTCTTGAGGAGTGCCACGAGGGTTTCGCCAATGGTTGCGGGGCTATCAGCGACAGCGATGCCTGCTGCTTTGAGAGCAGCGACCTTGGTATCAGCGCCACCCTGACCACCGGAGATGATCGCCCCC
>CAYPJB010000352.1:0-5001 GCA_964410845.1 uncultured Bacteroidales bacterium
GATCTGCCCCTTGGCATCAAACTTCATGTTGGCAGACCTCGCCAGGACTTTGCCGTCCGGGCTGCGGAGTTCAACACGAGCGTTGTTCATTTCCTTGGGGGCAGCGACGAAGAGATACTGATTGGTGGTGTGATTGGGACGAATGTTGATGTCGTTGTACGACACAGAAGCATCGAAAGGCTTCTTGTTTGAGAAGAAGAAGAGCTTGTCCTGGGCAAATCCTGGAACCGTCAGCAACAGGAAAACGACACCTGCCAGCCAGCAGGAGCGATACTGTGTCAGCGGTCGTAAGCCATTGTTCTGATGTTCGGGCATGATCTTCACTCCAGCACTACGGGGTGATGCGTCGGATGCGTTCGGACAATTCGCGGATGTTTCTCGCGAGATCCTTGTGCGTTTTATCCATCGTCTGAGCCCAGCTTTCCGTTCGAGAGGAAGCGAGCCATTCCAGATACTGCGTTCGTGCCGAGAGATAATCCTGAAAAACAGGGTCTTTCTCGGCATCTTCACCGAAGGTTGGAACATACCATAGCCTGTCACTGGCGACTAGCTGAGTTACCGAACTGGTCCAGACGCGGCCCAGTAATTGACGTACGTTCTGAGCAGATTGCGGATCATAACGGGTCATCAAATCCGACAAGGCCTTGCTCAACGTCGGTGCCACGGGATGGTTAGCCAGTTCCAGGAGATCCTGAGCACGACGAAGGCGATGAAACTGCTGAGGCTGGATGCGCGGGGATTCCAGAGGATTGGTTTCGATCAACCGGCCAGGAGTGCCTTCCAGAGGCTTGATTCCAGCCTGAGTCAGGTCTTTAGAAAGGCTTCGGGCAGCAGCCAGTCGGGATAGGCGTTCATCGATGAGCCAATTCGACGACGGCAGGCTATTCAAGGTCACATAATAAGGAGCATTTTTCGGCAGATTGCGGCGCAGATCATTCAGAATGAGACGACGTTCACGGACCAGGTCAGCGACACTGCGTAAATCACTTGCCCAAGCAAGACTCAATGTTTCCGGGGCTTGGAGTTTGGCTCGCAGCTGTTTGACAAGAGGAAGAAGCTTTTCCCATTCCTGCTGAAGCGACATCGACTGTAGGGGATCGATAGCATCATACTGGGCCAGGATGGGCAATTCTGCCTGGCAGGCATCACGTTCCTTCAAGGCAGATGCAATGCTTTGCCCCAGTTCCTGACACTGATTGTACGTCTGTTTCACGACAGTAAGTATTTTGGCCCTGCCTGCACGTTCGGTGCTATCAAGGTTGGAGTTGGCGATGTCGAGTAATACCTGCTGAAAGCGTTTATCGTTTTCCGTTAGTGTGTTTTGCAGATATCGCCAGGCACGAGGGTCCTCAGGCAATGCCTGTTCCGCTCCGCGCAGACATTCGAGGATCAGCTTGCAAGATGCTTGCCAACGCTGTAATTGATCTTCCGGAAGGGTATTCAGGAATTGGAGCACCTGGAGTTCCAGATAGCTGTTGGGCTTGACGAGCGGTAGCAGTTGACCCAGGCGAAGTAGTTGAGCAATAGACAACTCCCGAGCATCCTGCAGAGTTGTCATGATTTTGCTGGCTGCATGTTCGGGTTGTGCAGCTATCGGCTCTTTAGCCGCTTTCACCAGGCCATCCCATTCTTCCGGCTTGAGAAGTGACGGCTGTTGCCATTTTTGCAGAATATCCTCAAGCGGTTGTATGACTTTCAGTTGTTCCGGCGTGAACGCAGGTGGATTGAGACTGAAAGCACTGATGTCCGGCCTCTTGCGCGGAATGGCAATCTGGTTCTGATAGCGATCGAGCTCAGGTTTGAAATCAGCCAGGAGTTGCTTGATTTCATCTGCGGAAGGCTGGCTGTTCATCCAGCGTGCTTCCGTGCGCAGCATGGCGGCATGAAGCCGACGCTGTGCCAGTGGGGCATAATCCGTTTGATGCGTTCGCTGCCGTTCTTCCATCCATTTCCAGGCTTTGACCAGGTCGGCAGGGTAGGCTGTGGGTTCGTAGGGTGTTACTGCATCGTCTTGTTTTCTGGTGCTGGCAGCACGCAGGGTGAATTCCGTGGTCGCATGATATCGAGGCAGATCTGGTTCCTGACCTGTCTTTTGCAGCCAGGCTGCCATGCGTTCTTTGACGTAGTAAGCAACTTCTTCCGAAGTCACATTCGCGTCGGTTTGCTTGTTATTATTCCAGCCATTGCCATACCCTTGCAGTGCTTCATGCAAGGCGAGGGCGAAAATGCTTCCTCCCCATTCGGTGTTGAGCAGAGGAGGCATGCCGGCGTTACAGAAACAGAGTGTGGCCAGTTTGCTGCTGGCGTGTTGTTTGTAGTAAGCATCGAGATAGGCGTAGACATCGTGTGCATCGATGGAGCCTAAGCCAGTAAGCCAGGGGTTCTGAATGGTACGCAGGTCAAGAACGAGAAAACAGTGCTGTTCGAGCTTGCGAAGTTTCTCCAGAACATCCAGCAGGGGGAGCGTCCGTCGATCAGGATCAAGCGACTGGGCGTCGCTGGTTATCAGTTGCGGAACATCGCCAGCGATAATGACATTGGCCAGCAGGTAAACCAGAGTCGGGCGATCCTTGTTATTGATGGCCGCTTCGCCCAGCTTGGCGAGCACGCTGTCTCGACTTTGCTCCTGAAGTGGTTTAACGACTTCGGCGCCTTCAGGCATGGCGCGTTCACCATCGTTCCGTGCCCAGGCAGGGACGGGCCAGTGAGGGTCCTTCAGTTCATTCAGAACAATGCTGATGCCATACACTTCAGTGGGTTTATTGGCGCGAACCAGGAAACCAATAATGACGCCGATGATGACGAGCATCAGGCCCACGACAGGAAGTACGGTTTTCATCCGACTGCCGGGCTGTGGACGAGCGGAAGCTTTTTGCTGTGGTGGTTTACCGCGCCAATTGTCACCGCGACTCTTCTCCGCCATGAATTGCTCCTGAGGTTAGTCGCGGTTCCAGCTTCGGCTTGGCAGACGTGAAGGTTGCTTGGTCACGTCACTGACTTCATAGTCGAACTTGATGGCATTGGGATCGGCTTGCTGAATAACGTCTTTCAATAAATAAATATCGAGCGTGAGCTCCCGCTCCTGCAACAGGCTGGAGAGTTCAAACCAGGCTGACACCGTATTGGCTTGCAGGTAGAAACGATGTTCCTCTGCCACCGTGCGGGGCGTGAATCCGGGCAGGCTGCTTCGAGGGCGAAGTTGAATGAGTACCGGATTGTCAGGCTGGTAACTGCAGCGAACGTAGAGCCATTCGCTATTGCCTCGTTTACGATTCCAGAGGTCGAGCAGTCTGCCACCCGTAATGCTCACCGAGCCAGAAGTATTGATGGCACCCGGGTTGCCTGTCGGGTTAGCAAAGTCAATGCCTTGCCCGGTGAGCGGCTCGGCAGCGTTATTCACCCAGTAGCTGTCCAGTCGATAGCCTGCGGGCGAGGTGAGGGGGCTGGCACTGACCTGTTTCGCAGGCCAGGGGCTGGCTTCCACTGACCAGATTGACGCGATATCGTGTACCTTTTCTGTAATGACGATGTTGATGTTGTTCGAGTTTGCCGAGCCGCCTTCATTCAAGAGAGGCGCCAAGTGGAACCAGGCGAATTTGGGACGTTGCCTGACTAGTGTGGTATCTCGGCTGGTCCGCAGCACGGGCTGTTCCATCAACGGCAACAATTGCAAGGCGTGCCCACCTCCACTGACAGAGGATATCTGCTGACTGAGCATGGCCATTTGGACGTTGCCTGATTTTCTCTTGAGCTGGTCAGGCAATGCGGGATCCAGATTGGCGATGCTGGGTATGATGAGCTGAGTATTCAGTCCCTGTCGATCGATCTTCATCGCGAGCCTGTCGCCACGCTGAAGTTTGAACTTCTGCAACATCCCGGCAGTGAATACTTCATAATTCATGGCTTCCAGATCGTTTGGTATTTTCAGGGGTACCCGGTTCCAGTTGGCCTCGCTTTCCACCGAGACCCGTTGATCGCTTGCATCTGTAAGAGGCTCACTGTTCTGCAAGACAGTGAATTTGTTCTTCAACGTATTCTTTACACTGCTGGTAAGAATTTCGACACTGTCCATGCCAGGCCAGACGCGGGGAGGCGTGAGTCCCTTGTTGATGAAGGTACGTTTGTACCCCTCGGTGTTGATCGCGTCCATTTCCTTCATTCTGCGAATTTCGTCCTTGTCGCCGGTAGCTTCATCCAGCGAGAACAGGAGGATGTGCAGCACCAGTTGCCTGTGCTTTCTGCGAAGCAGGTCTTCCCGCAGACTATCTGCCGTGTTGGCGGATTCTTCACTCTCGGCGCCATCGGTGAGCAGGAGCAGGGTGAATGGCTTGTTCTCGTCGATGGGGAAAATGGGATCGCGGGGGTTCTGGAAGAGGATCTCGTTGATGCCTCGTGAAATGGGAGTGACGGTGCGAATCCCGTCCTGATACTCCTTGTTCATCGTCGCTTCGGTGGGGAGCGATTCCATGATGCGGGGAATGTACTTGTTTTTGTCATCCCACCGGGTGGGCGGCAGGATCATGCGGTTGGCAGCGATCTCCCTCTTGTTCTCAATACCTCGGAAGGCGGAGATACTTACCGTGATGTCTGATGGCAGGGAGAAAAGCACTTCTTCGAGTGCCTGGCGGGCAGCATCGATCTTGGTCATCGATTGCCCTTTGACTTTGCCTACCATGCTGTGCGTGGTATCAAACATGATGTGAAGGTGGCCATCCCGCAGGCGGTCGTCCCCGAAGATAACGATACCCTGGTTCCTGCTGGGGGCCTCTTTCACCCAGCGAATACGAGGTGGGGTCAGCATGGCTACCTGAATGTCTGCATTCTCATAGAGGTGCCCCCGGTGCAGGAGCATCGCTTTCAGTGGTAGTTGGGTGCTCTTCTGTGCTGTGAGTTCCTGGTCAGCCTGGCTGTTCTTCCAGAGGAGTGTTTCATCGAGAGGAATGTCCGCTGCAGGCATCGGCTTGCTGTAATAGCTCTTAAAGTCCGCCACCATCTTGTCGT
>CAYPJB010000353.1:0-4999 GCA_964410845.1 uncultured Bacteroidales bacterium
ATCGCCGAAACCCTGATAAACGTCGAATGTTATTTCGTCGCCCTTCCCCGGTACAGGTAGCCATGAGTACGTGGGCTGTGTTTTAAGTAGTACTCTTCCAGTTCAAGCGATGCAAAGGGTTGGGAAGTCACAATAGACCGCATGTCGCGTGTCAGTTGGCAACCATCTCCAAGTTTGCCCTGTAACCAATTGAGGCGACGTTGCCATTTCTGCACGTTGTTATTTCGACTCAAGCCATGCTCCAGGAACAGGAACTTACCTGAAGGCTTCAGGACCCTGTATATCTCATGCATAGCTTGCTGAACATCGGCAATACTGCACAAAGTAAAAGTGCTCACTACAGTGTCAAAGCAGTCATCGGGAAATGGAAGCTTTTCACTTTGCAACTGATGAGATTCGACCTCAATGCCAGATTTCTGGATGTTCCGCTGAGCCATTTGATGCATGCCTGCATTCGGCTCGATGATAATCAGTTTGCGTACTTCTGGGGGATAACAATCAAGGTTTAGGCCGGTGCCAAACCCAATCTCCAGGATCTTCCCGCTAGCATACCGAAGAAGCACACGGCGCTCATGAGCAATCGCTGGTGTGTTGAGAACCCAGTTACACAGACGCGGGAAGATGACTCGCTGATAGAAACCCATCTTGAGAGCCTCAACAATCAATACGACCGCAAATCATACCTGGGATTCTATTTTCAGGCTTGAAGTCGAAATGGTAAAGTTTGATTTCATGGACATCGCGACTAAGACCACGGGTATCATGGAATAGAACCAGGGCATTTTTCCATTCGTCCTTGTTGAAGAACAATCAAAGGCAGCTTCTCCATGCAATTTGGCACGATCGCATTCATACTTCTTGTCTCTCTAGGGCAGACTGTACCCGATTATGCAAAGAACAAGAAGAACTTGTTCAAGTATTTCGATGCCGAGCTTAAGCATATCGAGAAATCCTGCCTGGCTCATCTCTCAACTAAAGAAGCGTGGGAGAAAGATAGACCAAAGATGCGTCAGCAGTTCATGGAGATGATGGGGTTATGGCCACTGCCGGCAAAGACGGATCTAAAAGCAACCATCACGGGCTCTGTGGAAGGTGAAGGCTTCATAGTCGAAAAGCTGCACTTTCAGTCCATGCCGGGACTTTATGTCACTGCCAATCTGTACCGTCCCAGGAAGATAGAAGGCAAGTTACCTACCATTTTATACGTCTGTGGCCATGGCAATGTCGTCGAGAACGGAATCAGTTATGGTTCCAAGGTATCGTATCAGTACCATCCTGCGTGGTTCGCAACACATGGCTACATCTGCCTGATTCTTGATACGCTTCAATTGGGCGAAATTCCTGGTGAACACCATGGCACATACAAGCACCACTGGTGGTACTGGCAGTCGTTGGGATTCACCCCTGGCGGGATCGAGTTGTGGAACGCCATTCGCGCACTGGATTATCTGGAAACGCGACCAGATGTTGATGCGACAAAGATCGGTGTCACCGGGCGTTCGGGGGGCGGCGCAACTTCGTGGTGGATACTGGCTGCCGATGACCGACCCGTAGCGTTTGCACCGGTAGCTGGCATCGTTGACCTTCGATCCCACATTCTTGAAGGTGCTACCCCTCGCCTGCAAGAGGGTGTTGTCGCCGGGCATTGCGATTGCATGTTCATGGTCAATACGTATCGTTGGGACTTTGCTCAGGTGGCTGCACTGTGTGCACCACGTCCACTCTTGCTGGGCAATTCAGACGCGGATGACATTTTCCCTGTTGCCGGGTACCGCCGACTGGCAGAGAAAGTCGCTGCAGTGTACAAGCTCTATGGTGCTGAAGAGAGGTTTCAATTACTCGAAACGAAGGGTCCGCACAAAGATTCACCTGAACTACGTATCGGCATCAACCGCTTCATGAACAAGTACCTCAAGGGCGATACGACTTCAAAGGTCGAAGACGACCTGCCGCAGAAACTACTCCCCGGTCAATTGAAGGTCTTTGATAAACTTCCAGAAAATGCCATTAACAACAAGCTGAACGGATTGATGCTGGCGAAGGTGCCACAGCCTGCACCAGATAAGGACTGGCGAACGAAGAACGAAGACCGGCTGTTACGGAATTTACGGGAACACGTTTTCGCTGGCTGGCCAAAACAGAAACCCATTGTCAATTTCAATGACAAAGCAGATAAACCTGGGATTGAAGCTTATTCATTCGAAAATGATGAATCTCAACCAGCCCTCGAGTTACGTCTGCACCGCAAGACTTTGCAAGCACCCAAAGACATTATTCTGATTGTGGAGACCGAATACCGCGATCCGGGAACATTTGATGATCTGCTGGCTCAAGGTACTGTAGTTTTGGAACTCATCCCTCGTGGCATGGGATGCAACTCGTTTGCAGCCCAGGGCACTGCCGAATCCATCCATCTTCGTCGTCGATTTCCACTTGTCGGACAAACACTGGAAGGCATGCAGGTCTGGGACGTTCGCCGAGCCTTGATGATAATTGAGAAGTTACCGAAGAACCCTGGAACGAAGATCAAGATCGAGACCCATGGTGACCTCGGTATGCTAGCAGTGTATGCTGCCTTGTTTGAACCAGCGGTCAGTGAGTTGATGCTTATTAATCCTCCTACTACACATGCATCTGGACCAGCGTTTTTGAACGTGCTCAAGTATCTCGACTTTCAGCAAGCAGTAGCACTTCTTGCCCCACGCCGAGTAAGCATCCAAGTCAAAACACAAGCTGATCGTCAAGCTTGGGATTGGTGTTTGAGGCAACAGGAACTCGCAGGCGAGCAATCACTCAAGGTCTTTGTTGCGCAGTAATGTGAAAGAAATCACTCAACTACCGTTTGATATTTGCAAAATACTCTGCTTGAACTAGCATATGCACGCTTCCAGGATCGAATGCAAAGGTGAGAGTCCGTGCTATGGGTGTCGTTCAATCGTTTATCGAACGTTTTCTCGACCCAGCCGAATGGCTGGGTGAAATTCTGTTCGGCTTAATCATGGTGCTTACGATCACCTTGGGTGCGGGATTACTGGTAGCTGATGGCCCCGAAGCAACTCGGGATATCGTGCTGGGCGTACTGGGTTGTCTTCTAGCCTGGGCCATCATTGACGCGATCATTTTCATCATGAACAGCATGTTCGAGCGGAGCCGGATTGCCTGGCTGATCGAAGCCATTCAGAAAGTATCTCATGAGGAGCATGGATTAGCAATCATCAGGAAGGAGATCGAACCCATCGTCATCAAAGTCACATCCGAGCAGGAACGTGAGCGTTTATACGCCGATATATTTCGCAATGTCAAAACCGCTGCTGTGCCAAAGACGACGATTCAACGCGAAGAGATTGGTGGAGCACTGGTCACTTTTCTACTGGTAATGTTCACGACGGTTCCTGCTCTTCTGCCATTTGTTTTCATCAAGGATCGTCACATTGCCTTAGCAGTCTCGAATAGCTTATTGCTGGGAATGTTGTTTATGGTCGGCTATTTCTGGGCTCGTGAAGCAAAAACATCTCCGTGGCTCACAGGTATGATCGTAATGATGATTGGCCTAATCATGGTGGGTATCGCCAAGCTCTTAGGAGGCTAAACAACTCCGGCTCAGAAGGACCATTGAACAACTGTCTGAACAGATACGCCTTCGTTGTTTCGCAGCAGCCTATATGCAGTTTCCCGCCATGTTACTTCAACACCGACCTGGAATCCCTCGGTAACGTCCCAGATGAGGTTGGAAAAGTAAGTCTCGTTGCGCAATCGTTGTCCAGGAGCAACATCTTGATCAACTGGATCATCAATGCCATAGCCCACATGCATATGTAATTTATCTGGTACCAAGTAATAGTAGACTTCGCCCCAGGCGCCGGATGATCTGATACCTCGTTTCGTGGCTGTATTCACATCCTGCAAAACGCCGCCGTTGTAGGTTCCCAATGTTTGTCCGATGAACAGTTCACCCTGCAAGCCCAGACGTTTGTTGATGTTCCATCTGGCATCTGCACCGATGCCCCAGACATCAGCGGTAACCTGCCGATTAAATAGAGGTTCAATATTACGGATTTGCCCAACCACACCTGAAACTCCAACTTCCAGTGCCCTTCGTGCTTCCAATCCTTCACCTTCTAATTTACCAAGCCCCAAGACAACACGGCCTTCGATATTCGGCCAGCCGTTGTCTTCACTGATGCTCAATCGATTGTCGACTAATGTGGCTATAGGCTCGCTGAGGCCCATCTGCAGGGTCCATTGCACATCGTTTGCGGGCTTGATAAACCGCTCGACACGAAATTGACCTCGGTAGTTACCTGCATTTCCAGAACCGTACATCATGCCGTAGGTAAGCATTGTTGGTTCCAGTGGGTTGAAAATATCTTTTTGCAAGCCAGCAGCAAACCGCCATTCATCGTTCTTAATATCACCCCAAAGCTGGTAAGGAAGAATTCCATAACTATCGCTGATCAGGTTGTCGTTGTAAAAATAGAACAGAAACAATCCTTGTGTTTCCCACTCCTTTACCTTCGGGCCCGTGAGCAGTGCTCCCAGTGAACTGGCACGAGCATGAACGTCTACAGTCGATGAATCGAAGCCGAATGGCGAAGCGGGAAGCAGATACATTTCCGTGCCGGGCGCAACAGGCCGAGCTGTGTTATAAGTCATCGTACCTTGCAGCGTTCCGAAAATTCGAAGGTTGATACCTTCACCAACCGTAACATTCGAGTTCTTGGTGAGTTTTTCGACGGCTTCACTCAGCTTTTTCAGTTCTTCAGAGGTCGTTTCACTTGTTTGCCCCTTATCTTTTGCATCAGATTGAGAAGCACTTTTCAAAGGTGTTGATGAATCTTGCTGCAAGGTCGCACCAAGTTGCAAGCATTGCGGTATTGGAGGAAGACACGGGTTCGCTAAAAGAGTCAGTTCCTGCGCTTCAGCACTTGTTGCACAAAGCTTCAGAGCAACCAAAATTGCCAACAGCCCGCAAAATCTCAACAGAATATCCTCATCTTCA
>CAYPJB010000354.1:0-4991 GCA_964410845.1 uncultured Bacteroidales bacterium
TTGTCACTCACTTCAACAAGTACGAAGTGGACTTTAACGATGTCCGCGGGCAGGACTACGCCAAGCGAGCCCTCGTCATTGCCGCAGCCGGTGGACACAATGTGCTGCTCTCCGGCCCACCCGGTTCCGGCAAGACCATGCTCGCCCGTCGGCTTTCCACCATACTTCCGCCACTTACCCCCGCCGAAAGTCTGGAAACGACCCGCATTTATTCTGCCATGGGACTGCTCAGCCCTGGCAAGGCACTCCTCACGGAACGTCCCTTTCGCTCGCCCCACCATACCGTCAGTAACGCTGGCCTTGTTGGCGGAGGCTCGACTCCCACTCCCGGCGAGATCAGTCTTGCCCACCATGGCGTGCTCTTTCTGGATGAACTCCCTGAGTTCAACCGCACCACGCTGGAGGTGCTGCGCCAACCGCTGGAAGAAGGACGTGTCACCATCTCCCGTGCTTTGAGAGCCTCCACTTTTCCTGCCCACTTTATCCTCATCGCAGCCATGAACCCTTGTCCGTGTGGGTACCTCGGCGATACTCGTCGCCAATGCAAATGCCCGCCACCAACAATTGATCGATATGTTGGCAAAATCAGTGGTCCACTGCTCGACCGCATCGATCTGCATGTGGAAGTACCAGCAGTTCCCTTTGCCGACCTGAACGCACCAGCGACCAAGGAAGGGGTCAGCAGTCAGGAGTTGCGCGAGCAAGTACAACGGGCCAGGCAAGTTCAAATGCAACGCTTCGGTCGCGACAGTTTGCGTCTCAATGGAAGAATGAGCAGCAGGCAGATCAGGCAACACTGTACGCTCAGTGCAGGTTGCCAGGATATTCTCAAAACCGCCGTTGAAACACTCGGGCTCTCCGCTCGAGCTCACGACCGCATCCTGCGTGTTGCTCGTACGATTGCTGATCTCGATGGCCAGTTCGCTATCGCTCCGGAACATGTCACTGAAGCGCTGAACTACCGTATCCTCGATCGCAAACTCTGGCTGCAAGGTTAAGTGATGTCCAAGTCAGCACATCGCACCGTTCTCTTCCTTTGCACCGGCAACTACTACCGTAGCCGGATTGCGGAGGCTCTCTTTGCCAGTGTCGCAAGCAAGATGGGCATTGGCTGGCAAGCCATCTCCCGCGGATTAGTCCTGGAACGTGGCGTGAACAACGTCGGCCCCATTGCCAGAGAAGCACGGGAAGCCCTTGCTCTGCGAGGTATCCGCACCGGGGAGGTGCTTACTCGCATGCCTATCCATGTCAGTGAGGTTGATCTCTCTACTGCTCACAAGATCGTCGCGTTCCAGGAACTGGAACATCGTCCGTTACTGGTAGAACGCTTCCCTTCCGTATTGGAACGTGTCGAGTTCTGGGATGTGGCAGATGCACCAGGTGTGTTTGACCTGATCGATGCTGAAGTCAAAGGCCTGATTGCGCGATTGCTGACAGGTGGTATAAGAACGGGTCCACCTGACTTGTCACCCCCTGCACCACCCGTTGAGCCGGAGAAACCTCGAAAGCCCTTCATTGCCAAAGTGGGGCGGGAAACCGCAGGCCGAAAAGGGAAAGCTGTCACCACCGTCTTCGATACCGAGTTGGACGAAGCGGCCCTGCAAAGTCTCGCCACAGTGCTCAAGCAGAAGTGTGGCACGGGTGGTACAGTCAAAGAGGGCAGGATCGAAATTCAGGGCGAGCAGCGCGATCGAGTCATTGTTGAATTGCAGAAGCTGGGCTATCAGGTAAAGCGCGTGGGTGGGTAGGTGCTTACTATGAACCTGTAACAGTATTCGATAACTCGTTGCTGCTTGCCCCTTTCCATTGCTTCGGTACAAACACAACATCCGCATAGCTGCTGGCTACAAGCATCCTTTTACTGGAAGACCCATGGGCATCCTCGCTGACTGGCAGATCGAGAAAGAAATCAAGATTGTTCCCTTTGCCAAGGATCAGGTCGCCAAGGGCGTAGTCTCCTATGGTGTTTCCAGTTACGGCTATGATGTCCGCGTAGGCAGACACTTCAAAGTCTTCACCAACGTTTATGGGGAGATCGTCGATCCCAAGCAGTTCAGCTCGCGGGCATTTGTCGATGTTGATGCTGATTGCTGTGTTATTCCTCCGAACAGTTTTGCCCTGGCTGAGACGGTTGAGTATTTCGAAATTCCGCGCGACATTCTGGCCATCTGCCTGGGCAAGAGCACTTATGCTCGCTGTGGCATCATTGTCAACGTTACCCCACTTGAACCGGAGTGGCGAGGCAAGATCACCATCGAGATTAGCAACACCACACCTCTTCCTGCTCGCATCTATTCCAACGAAGGCATCGCGCAGATTCTTTTTCTCCGGGCTGATCAGGTGTGCAAAACGAGCTATGCTGATAAATCCGGGAAGTATCAGGATCAACCGGGGTTAACGCTTCCCTTCGTGCAAAAATAACGTGAAAATAGGGGCAGATACAACAGGAAAGGCTAAGATAACTCTCCTGAAGCGGACAGCGTCTGCCCGGAGTTGCAACATTTTGAGGAACCATTCATGAGACAGTTGTGGAAGTATTCAGCGTTCGCTTGCCTCTCTGCATTGCTTAGTGTGCCTGCTTACGCCCAGCCCATTGGTGGTGGTGCACCAGCCAAGACCACTCCTCCAGCAGCTGCAACGGGTAATCAGCCTCCTGCCAAGACAGAAACGCCGGCTAGTGCCAGTTCTCAGGCTACTGCTGGAGGTGAGAAGGATCCACTCGTCGATGCTGCGGCAGAACTCTTCAAGGCTGGCAAGGATGAAGAAGCCTACAAGAAGCTGCAGGAAGCTTCCAGTAAGAATGACAAACTGCCTCCAGCTCGATTGATGCTGCATCGCATGTATCTCTCTGCCAACCGCCAGGCAGAGGCTCGCAGGGCCATTGAGCTGGCTGCCGTTGAGAATCCTGATCACCCCGATATTTACATCACCTTCGCCTTGCAAGCTTCTTCTCAGGCTCGCTATACCGATGCCTGGCTCCAATACGAACGTGCTCTCAAAACAGTCGAGGACACCAAGCGCTGGAATGACAAGCAGCGCAACAGCGTCATGCTCGCCTGTTATTCAGGCCTGGGCCAGACCGCTGAGGCACGTCAGCAGTTCGAGGTAGCTCGCAAGAACTACGAAGCCATCCTCAAGCTCGACTTTCCCAAAAAGGATCTCTCTGGATTCCGGGCGGCACTTGGCCGCGTACTTTTCATGCTCGACAAGCGTGAAGATGCATTGAAAGAGTTGCAGGCAGCTAATGCGGATAATCCTGAAATGGAACCCGCTGGCGTGCTGATGGCTCGGCTTTATACCAACAAAGCCCTGCAGGAACGTGACCTGATCAAGCAGAAAGAACTCATTGCTAAATCCAAGGAATGGTTTGAGTATGCTCTCAAGACCGATCCAAAGAGCCACAAGGCACACATCTCCTATGCCGTCTGGTTGTTCGATATGAACTACCTCGACAAGAGCTTCTTCCCGCTCAGCGAGGAAGAGCTGAAGGAAGCCAACAAGCTCGATCCGAAAGCCTACGACAACCGGGTTCTCCGAGGGTTGATGGATCGATGGACGAATAACCATGAAGGCGCTGAACAGGCTTTTGAATCAGTCTGGAAAGAAAAACCTGACGATTTCTATGCCCAGAACCAACTGGTGTTGTCGCTCGTTGAACAGAAGGGAAACCCAGCCAAGATGCAGCGAGCCATGCAGTTGGCTGAGGACAATGTTCGCAAGCATGGTCAGCGGGTTCCTGAAGCCAGTGCCACTTACGGCTGGGTCATGTTCAAGAACAACCGTCTGGACGAAGCAGAACGAGCCCTCCAGGTTTCGTTCCAGAGTGGCCAGTTCAATGCCGATGCCCTCTATTATCTGTCTCAGGTGTATCGCTATAGAGGTAAGCTCACCGAAGCAGCAGATGCCCTGAAGATGGCTACCAGCCAGCCTGGTCGCTTCATGTATCGCAAGGAAGCAACTATTGATTTGGAACAACTCAGTGGTAACAAGCCAGCTGCTCCGAGCAAGTAGGTTATTGCTTGTAAGACACAAGAAGCCTGCCAGTACTCTACTGGCAGGCTTCTTTCATCTCAAGGTTGGCAATTACTTTCGAAACCCTTCCACTGCATTCAAGTCTACTTCCACATACGGCCGCTGGTAGGCTTCCAGCTTGCCGCCTGCATAGGAGACCCACATCTTCAGGGCTGTTGCATCGTAAACAGCATTGATGACATTCCCCCCTTTGATGGGAATCTTGTTTGCCAGGGCAATCATCTTTTTGGCATCCAGCTTGCCATACTCGCTTTGCAGCGTGGGGAAAGCTCCTCGGCCTTCATCGTTGTAAACGCAGTTTGCCAGCACATTCGGGGCAAATTCATCCGTGGGGTCGTTGTCTTTCCAGATCTTCAGCCGCTTGCCTTCTGGTTCCGGCGAATGAGCCAGCACCTTTACTGCCCCCAGTTCCTTGATGCCATCACCAAAGACAAAGTGGTAACGCTTGGTCATCGGCTGAGCTTTGAAGATATCTATCGTCTTCGTAAGGGAATCTGCATCATAAAGCATGGTGCGGAAAAAGATCGTGAAGTGTGGAGCATGCACCTGGTACGGTGCTTCCTTTGCCGACGCATCGCCCATTTCCGAGAGGGCAATACCCCTGGCATTCATGCCCGTGTGTGCCCCAATGACACCTGCAAAGGTGGGCACTACATGGGGGATGCCCTTGTCTGGAATGTACATCACGATAGCAGGAAATTCATGTGCCTTGACTTCCAGACTCCAATCGAGATTGCGTGTCTGGTAGAGGTGCCCATCGACCGTGGCTTTGCCCCAGGCAGCGACACTACTGCACGAGTAAGGCATCAGGATCGAAACTGCATGGATGGCCTGCAGTTGGGCAAGAGGAATCCCGGAGCCATCAGCCAGCCCAGATAGTTCCTGGGCCACCCGCTGATCTGCATAAGCAGCCATGCGTGACCAGACTTCAACAAGAAGCTCATTCGATACTTTCAGTT
>CAYPJB010000355.1:0-4989 GCA_964410845.1 uncultured Bacteroidales bacterium
GCCTGGATTACTCCCGCATCTTCTACCATCAGCCCATGCCTGCCACCGTGGCACGTTTCCATAAGGAAACCCAAGACCATGGACTGGAGCACTCAGCCGATCAACAACTCATTCAGCAAGCTCGCCCAGCACTGGAATCACAGACCAAGACCGTCATCACCACCTCGATCAAGAATACCTACCGCAGCTACGGGGCCATGCTCTCCGGCGTCATCGCCAAACGGTATGGCCATCAAGGCCTGCCTGATGAAACTATCCATGTGCAATTGACCGGTGCAGCGGGGCAGAGCTTTGGTGCCTTCCTCGCCAAAGGTGTCTGGCTCGATCTCGTCGGCGAAACCAACGATTACTGTGGCAAAGGCCTTTCCGGCGGACGCATCTCCGTTCAGCCTTCTCCTCGGTTCAAAGGCATCTCCACCCAGAACATGATCACAGGCAACGTGGCTCTGTATGGCGCTATCACAGGTGAAGCCTACTTTTGTGGAGTGGCTGGCGAGCGGTTTGCAGTTCGTAACTCTGGTGCTATCGCGGTCGTGGAAGGTGTGGGTGACCACGGCTGCGAGTACATGACTGGTGGCCTGGTCATCGTTCTCGGCGACACCGGCCGCAACTTCGCTGCAGGCATGTCAGGTGGCATCGCCTTCGTCTACAACCGCGATGGCAAGTTTTCGGAACGATGCAACCACAGCATGGTCACCATCGGCACCGTCCCCACCACTGCTGAGCAGGAAGCGGAGAACGAACCCGAACTCTGGCACATGCAGCAGAGCGACGAAGTACTGCTACAAGACTACATCCAGCGGCACATCAACTACACAGGTAGCCCCTGGGCGAAAGAGATTCTAGGCAACTGGTCCTTCCATCGCAGCAAGTTCGTGAAGGTGTTCCCCAAGGAATACCAACGGGCGATGAAGGAGCAGGCAGCAGCAAGCGTAAGCACAAAAGCAGTGGAAGAGATCACCATGCGACCAGGCTCCGAAGAATCCCCTCTCTTTAGCCAGGCCAGGAAGGGCCTGGTGAAAGACTAATGCTGGTTCTGAACTAACAACAAACAACTAACCACCATCAACTCTCACTCTACCATCATCCTTCACTCTCAACGATAACAATGGGTAAACCCACCGGCTTTCTGGAACTCCCCCGACTGAGCGAAACCAGCGAAGATCGTTCGCAGCGCATCAGTCACTTCCGCGAGTTCGTCCTTCCCCTTGCTGAACCAGATGCGGCCCAGCAAGGGGCACGCTGCATGGACTGTGGCATCCCCTATTGCATGTCGGGATGCCCGTTGAACAACCTCATCCCCGATTGGAACGATCTGGTCTACCAGGGCGATTGGAAGAATGCCCTGAACCAACTTCATTCGACTAACAACTTCCCCGAGTTCACCGCCCGCCTCTGCCCGGCTCCCTGCGAAGAAGCCTGCACGCTCAGCATCAACACGGTACCGGTGGGTATCAAGTCCATCGACCGGGCCATCATTGATCGAGGCTTCGCCGAAGGCTGGATCACCCCGGAACCCGCCAGACACAAGACAGGCAAACGCATCGCCATCGTTGGCTCCGGCCCCGCAGGCCTCGCCTGTGCCCAGCAACTGGCCCGGGCAGGTCACCAGGTTACCGTCTACGAAAAGAACCCCGAGATCGGTGGCCTGCTTCGGTACGGCATCCCCGACTTCAAACTCGAAAAGCACCACATCGACCGCAGACTCGATCAACTTCGCAGCGAAGGCGTGGTCTTCCAAGCAGGCGTTTGCATCGGCACCCCCGTAGAAAAGGAAGGGATCGCCAACCTGTCGCAGAAGTCTTTGCCTGTCGATCACCTGCTGAAGAGTTATGATGCAGTCGTCCTCGCAGGCGGCTCCGAAGATGCCCGCGACCTCAATATCCCCGGCCGCGATCTCGCAGGCATCCACTTCGCCATGCAGTTCCTGACCCAACAGAATATTGCTCTTTCTCCCCTCTCCCTAACGAGGAGAGGGGCCGGGGGTGAGGGTGACGATACCATCTCCGCCAAGGACAAACACGTCATCGTCATCGGCGGCGGCGATACCGGTTCCGATTGCGTAGGCACCTCCATCCGCCAGGGTGCAGCCAGCGTGACGCAACTCGAACTGCTGCCCATGCCCCCCAGCCTGGGTGTAGGCAACCCCGTCTGGCCTGCCTGGCCCGTCAAGCTGCGAACGTCATCATCACACGAAGAAGGTGCCAAGCGCGACTGGTCGATTGCCACCAAATCCTTCCAGGGCAAGAACGGGCAAGTGAAGGAGTTGCATGTCAGTCGTCTGCAATGGACTACCGATCCAGCTACTGGCAAACAGCAGATGCAAGAGATACCCGACTCGCAATTTGTGATGCCTGCCGACCTGGTACTGCTGGCCATGGGCTTCACCCATCCCGTCGCCAGTGGACTACTCAGCGAACTTGGTGTTACCCTCGACCAGCGAGGCAACGTCGCTGCCAGCGAAACCGGCCCCCGCCGTTACCACACCAACAAAGAAGGCATCTTCACCGCAGGCGACATGCGCCGTGGCCAATCCCTCATCGTCTGGGCCATCCGCGAAGGTCGTCGCTGCGCGAAGGCGGTGGATACGTTTCTGATGAAGCGAGAGTTCTTGCCGGAGTAGGGCACGCTGTGCGTGCCTCAACTGGGCGAGATTCCGTTGCAACTATCCTTACGATAAGAGACGAGCACATTTCATTGTGAGGCACGCACAGCGTGCCCTACGATGCCAGTGCTGCCAACCGGCTGAAATCCATATTCGAACCGCTCATCACCACCACGGCATGTTCGATGTTCCGGGGATCATCTTCCCGTAACAGTGCAGCCAGGCCTAGGGCACCTGAAGGTTCGGGGACGATCCGCTTTTCGTTCCAGAGGAACTTGATCGCTGTCCGCACCTCATCGTTAGTCACGGTTACCACATCGTCCAGCAACTCGCGGCACAGGGCATGGGTAAGCTTGCCTGCTTCACGGACAGCCGTACCATCGCAAAAGTGATCTACTGCATCGAGCAGCACCGGGCCACCAGCGGAGAGGGCCGCCGTCATCGAAGCCTGGTGCTCTGCTTCCACACCAACCACACGGATGCCCTGGTCAGCAGCCTTCAGGGCACAAGCCACCCCGGCAGCCATGCCACCACCACCGATCTGCAGATAAACCGTCCCCGGATGCGGGCAGGCTTGCAGGATCTCCAGGCCGATCGTCCCCTGACCTGCCATCACCTGCAAGTCATCAAATGGTGGGATGAACTCTGCACCAATCTGCTGGGCATGCAGCCTGGCTGCTCGAAGTGCATCATCGAACGTCTCGCCCACCAATTCCACGGTTCCCCGCTGGCCCAGCAGCTTACGACTCTGCTCCACTTTCAGTTCCTGTGCCGAGAGGGGCATGAAGATGGTGGCATACATTCCCAGTGTATTCGCAGCCAGTGCCACTCCTTGGGAGTGGTTCCCTGCCGAGGCGCAAACGACTTGCCGGCATCCCTGGCTGGCAAGGAGAGCCAATCGATTCATTGCCCCGCGCCACTTGTACGAATGGACAGGCGACAAGTCTTCCCGTTTCAATTGAAACGGTAACCCCCGCGGATGCTTCATCGTTTGCAGAGGTGTCGGGCTGGCCAGCCGATAAACCCGTGCCTTGGCCTTGTGAATCTCCAACCGAAGCGACCCCGTCAGGGACAGTGCCTGTACCCCGCGACGGGGCCGGGTTTCAAGGGTCAACAGATCAGCATCTCGTTCGAACATAAGTCACCTAACGAAAAAAGCCACTCCGATAGGAGTGGCTTGGTTGCAGTCGTGGTTGTAAGCACTAACCAGACAGACCATTTCCACTCCAGTCGCTGTCGATAATAATCGAGGCAGGCTGAATCGCGATAATCGCGATGGAAATGATGCGTGTCATGTGTAATTACTATGGGTTGTTTCCAGGGTAGTGTCAAGGGGAACACCTAGTTGGGAGTCGGGAGATGGGTAAAGCTTCTAAGTATTAACACGGGCCACCAGTGGTATGCCATCGTAATACAGTCAACTCCAATGCGACATTTGTCACAATTCCACATTTTTCCTAAACAACTATCAGAAAATCACTTAAGAACTCATTCTCACCGTTTGTTCATCTGTAAAATGCGACATTCGTCCCTAGGTAGAGGCTTCCCTTTCCTTTACCTGAGGTACTACCATGATTCCCAATGCCATATTGGATCAGATCGATGCCTGGCATGACGAGGGCCATTCGAACAGTGACATTCTGACCGAACTACTTGCTCAACATCCTTCGCTGACAGCAGAGCAAATCGAAAAATTGCATATGGTCCTGGATCTGCCCTACCTGCCCGATGAGTCAACGAAAATAGCCGATGCCATGACTCAACTCCAGCAACTTCAACAACAGCGGCAACATCTGCTGACCACTATCGAATCCAGGTTGTCCGGCGACAAGGTTCCTGTCAGCCTCTTTAACCTGTACCGTGGTGTGCTGCGTGATCAGGAAGCCAGCCTGTGGAAGATGATGCAGCATCAAGAACTGCCTGTGAAGAATGCATCTTCCGCAAAGCACATCATTCCATCAACACCTGTCAGCATCGGTAAGCCTGCCGATGAGATGCAACAGAAGAAACGATCCGGCTGTTGTCGTTTCACAACACTCTTGCTGCTGGCCTTCCTCTCCTGCCTGACAGCTTGCTTTACCCTGATGTTGCAGGCGAAATGGATAGCTGAGCCCAACTCACATCATGCACCTGGCATACAGCTCACTTATTGCAATGAAGGTTGTAATTACCTCCCTTTGCAAACCATCTTGCCTGCGTCTGGCAATTCGGTGAAATGGGTTCAACCCTGCTGGCAGCAAAATATCAGTAGGCGCAGGCAAGGGCATGCTGTAGATTGGACTATCCGCCAGTGTTCTCCCTCCTCGTGAGTTCCCGCCTTGAAAGTTTTCGATCTTCGACGGCTTAGTCACACCCTGGTGCTAGCGTTCACATGGGGCATTCTC
>CAYPJB010000356.1:0-4980 GCA_964410845.1 uncultured Bacteroidales bacterium
AAGACCACGTTCAAATTACCCGCACCATTCCTGGTGATTGCGACCCAGAACCCTGTGGAACAGGCAGGTACGTTTGAATTGCCTGAAGCTCAACTGGATCGCTTCATGCTTTGTCATCGATTGACGTACCCGACTACCGATGAAGAACGGGAAGTGCTTCGTCGCAACATGCAACTTGGTGTACGCCGTGAAGACAAAGGTGCAGTGGCCAAGACCGAGTTCGATGTTCTGGAGCATGAACCCGTTGGTCACGTTGGTGATGTCGTCAAAGCGATGGAAGCAGTTGGCACTGTTCATGTCTCCGAGGTATTCCTGGAACATGTGGTTGAGCTTGTGAAGCGAACGAGGAACCATCCTGATCTTGATCTGGGGGCCAGCCCGCGTGCCGGTATCGCTTTACTTAAAGCTGCACGAGCGAGAGCGCTCATCCGAGGCCGAGATTACGTGGTGCCGGACGACCTGTATGCCTTGGCGGACGATGTCATTCTGCACCGTATTCGTCTTAACTATGCGGCGTTGGCTGATGGAAAAACAGGGGCTAAGGTGCTGGCCGACCTACTTCACGAAACCACACGCTGATCGCCATGCAAGGCAAACTTGATACTCTTGATCAACTGAATCCCCGCCAATATTACCTGGCGGTGAAGAAACTGGCTGATACTCTCAGCTACGGTACTGATCGTTCACCGTTTCTGGGTAGCGGGATTGAATACGTACAAAGCAGGCCCTATCAACCTGGCGATTCCATTCGTGCCATGGACTGGCGTGTGACTGCTCGCACTGGCAAGCATTACATCAAAGAGTTCGAAGCACCCAAGCGGCTTTCGTGCTTCCTACTGATCGATACTTCTGCTTCCATGATGATAGGCTCATGGAAACGTACCAAGTATGGAGTCGCAGTTCACCTGGCTGGTGCTCTCGCTCTGGCTTGCCTGGAACGTGTCAGTCCGGTAGGCGTGTTGGGCCTGGGTGGTAAAGAGTTGCAGGTGAAGCCTAGCCTCTCCAGGCAGAACATTCTGCAATGGATGCACCTGCTAAGAACATTCCGTTACGATGAGCCCACGCAGCTTAGTGAACGGATCAGCAACCTGGCACCGACATTATCAAGCCGAGCTATCATCTTCGTCTTGAGTGATCTTCATGATCCCGAAGGTATACCAGCACTCCGGTTGTTGGCTCAGAAGCATGATGTGGTTGTACTCCAACTGCGAGATCCTGCAGAACGAGGAGTGGCTGGTGCAGGTTTCCTGCGAGCAAGCGAAGCTGAAACGGGCAAGTCCTTTGTCACACGAAGCAGCAGAACATGGGTCGATGGGGTGACCATAGGACGTGACCTCAAACGTAGTGGTGTGGATCATCTTCTGATAGACATTGATGCGCCCTTTGAAGCTAACCTGAGGCACTTCCTGCAATCTCGCAACTTATTGGGGAGGGCACGATAGTGCTGACAATCATCACGTGCCTCTGCCTACTGATCCCCATGCAGGATGCAACTCCTGAAGTGGCAGTTGGCATGACTGGTCGGTTAGCGAATCTGACACTCCCGGGATCGGAGTTGGAAGCCAAGCCGTACGATGATCGCAAGATTCCCATTCTTCTTCGCATTCGATCAGTAAAGCAGGTAGGCACCGAATACGTTTACGATCTGCAGTATCAGGGATACGATCCGGGAACGTTTGATTTAAAGCAGTTCCTGCGTCGCAAAGATGGCAGTTCGATGGATGGTGTGCCTGCCATACCAGTGAAAATCATCGCACTTCGACCTGCAGGCCAGGTAGAGCCTCATGCATTGCAGAACGACAGTAGTTTCTGGATGGGAGGCTATCGCTGGTGGCTGTTGGCTGGAGCACTGATATGGCTCTATGGCCTATTTCTCATCATCTACTATGGTTTCTGGCCGAAGCGTAAGCTCAAGGTTGATGCAGTTGCAGCACCAATCACACTTGCTGATCGACTGAAACCACTCGTGGAGCGTGCCATGACCGGTGATGCCAATCCTGATGAACTGGCTTCACTAGAGCGATGCTTACATACCTGGTGGCGACAGAAACTCAAGTTAGTACA
The DNA here is from genome assembly GCA_964410845.1 of uncultured Bacteroidales bacterium. Classification (GTDB taxonomy): domain Bacteria; phylum Planctomycetota; class Planctomycetia; order Gemmatales; family HRBIN36; genus JAEUIE01. The sequence goes on from CAYPJB010000356.1 coordinate 2,065, forward strand.
TGAACCTGTTTCCACATCGGTGAGCGCTCTCAAAAGTCATCCCGAAGCAGGTCCGTTGCTTCAGCAACTCGAAATCTGGCTGCATCGCCCCGGTGTCGTTGGTCAGATTGATGTGAACACACTCTTATCGCCATATCGCCACTTGCAAGCCAATGAGTTGGATTCGCTCCTGGAGAAGCCAGCGTGAACCCACTCGATCTATTCTTGTACCCCTGGATATTGTTGCTGTTAGCCCTGCCAGTGTTCCTGCTTGTCTGGACATGGGGTGGCTGGCGGAAGACTCTGCATCATCCTCTGGCCCTGCCTTTCGATCACGGCCGTACGGGTAACGGACGATGGTGGTGGGCCTGCATCTCGTTAGCTGAATCGTTTGCCCCACTTATCCTGGCAGTAGGAATACTAATCCTGGCAGGGCCGAAGAAGTTCGGCGCACCTGAAACCAAGCGAGCGCTCACCAATATCGAGTTCTGCATCGATATCTCGGGCAGCATGACGGCACCCTTTGGTGAGGGTACCCGCTACGATGCGGCGATGGCTGAAACATTGCGATTCCTCGACTTCCGAAAGGGTGATGCCTTCGGACTAACCTTCTTCGGCAACAACTTTATTCATTGGTGTCCGCTGACGACGGACCCATCAGCCATCCGTTGCAGCTTGCCCTTCATGCGCCCTGAAGTAGCACCGCCCTGGTTCGGTGGCACGATGATTGGTAAAGCCTTGCAGGGATGCAAGAAGCAATTGCTGAACCGAGAAGAAGGTGACCGGATGATCCTTCTGATCACCGACGGTGATAGTTCTGACCTCGACAACCATGAAGAGCTGACTCAGGAATTGAACAAATCAGGCATCACGGTCTTTGCGATTATCATTGGCTACAATCAGATTCAGGATGAAATCATCAATATCTGTCGTGGAACAGGTGGAGATGCCTTCATTGCCAATGACGCAGGCAGCTTGCAGACGATTTTCACTCGCATCGACAAGATGAAGCAAGCGAAGATGCAAAAGACCATTGCTGAACCGATGGACTACTTTGTTCCCTATGCCTGGACTGGGGCAGTGCTAGCAGCACTAGCCACCTCTGTGCTATGGGGGTTGCGATACACACCGTGGTAACAACATGCTGACGGAGATGGAACTACTTCCTGAGTTGGTTGCATTGGCAGTCGTTCTGGTGGCGCTGGCAGCAGAGACGCTGCATGCACTACGGATTGCCAAGCTGGCGAGGCTCGCGTTTGGACCATCGCAGCATCCAGCTTCATGGGTCTATGTTGTTCCATTGCTTCGCTCACTGGCACTGGGTGGGTTCATGTGGGGAGTGCTCACGCTGCTGACTCTCGCTCCCAAGACGCATAAAGCTGGCGAAGTCAAAGCTGAAGAAATCAGAAGGTTGTTGTTGGTGCTGGATGTCTCACCGAGCATGAAGCTCCAGGATGCTGGGCCGCATGGCAAACAACGACGTGACCAGCGTGCAGCCGATCTGTTGCAGTCGTTCTTTGAGCGTGTACAACGGGATCGCTATCGAACAACGATCATTGCGACCTTTACTGGTGCCAAACCAGTGGTGCAAGATACGACTGATCTGGAAGTAGTTCGGAACGTTCTCAATGATTTACCACTAGCCCAGGCGTTTGAACCAGGGCCGACGGACTTATTTGCTGGGCTGAAAGAAGCAGCCAAGATAGCAGCTCCCTGGCCACCGCAGAGCACAGTCCTGCTTTTCGTTTCAGATGGTGATACTATTCCTGCAGTAGGCATGCCAAAACTGCCAGTTTCTATTCGTGACGTGGTGGTGGTGGGCGTGGGTGACATGACAGTGGGCAAGAGTATTGAAGGCCATCAATCACGCCAGGATAGCTCAGCTTTGCGACAACTCGCTGCCCGATTGCATGGTCAGTATCACAATGGCAATGAAAAACACCTACCAACGGAAATGGTCATGGCGATGGATGAACGTGCTGTATCCAGTTGGTGGAGTAAACTGACTAAACGTGAGTATGCGTTGCTTGTTATTGGAATAACTTCAGTTTTGATCGGCATGTTGCCTTTTGTTCTGCAGCAACTGGGAACTCGCTGGAGACCTGGTATTCGTGGCATTATTTACCGTTCTGCACTTAATTCCTCTGTGAAGAAATCTGACCGAGTGATGATATCGTCACAAAAACAAATCAATATCGATAGCGTCGCCTAACGCTTTTGTGTATGATTGTTTGCAAACTGCTGATTTCCATGAGAGGCAGATCATGAGACTTCTCGTTCTGACTGCTTGGCTCCTATTGCCACTTGGCTTTTATGCCTGGCATATGGGTCCAGGTCAGCACCACCAAGCGGTGGATCAGGCTGGTGTTGCCATAGCATATGGCCAAAAATGTGCCATTGAGAATAATCATTCAGGAGCTGTTGAAGCATTTTCTGAAGCACTCCAGAAGCTGCCGGTAGAGAAGAAGGCTGAAGCTTACAAAATAAGGCTAGAACGGGCCAAGTCGCAAATGCTTGCCAAGCAATTGCCTGAAGCTCATGAGGATTTAAAGCAGTTGGTTGAGCAACTCCAGTCTGACCTGCAAGCTGACGAGAAATTGCTGAGTGAAGCACGTTCAACTGCTGCTAACTCGCAGTACTATCTCACCTGGCTGATGCGGGTGGAAGGCATGGGCCGGGAAGACTGGGAACCGGAAATCGACTCAGCTCGTGCGACATACAAACTGCTGGCTGAACAAGCAGTTGATCGAGGCGACACGATTGCCGCCAAAAAGCATCAAGAAGACCTGGAGGCAGCGATTCGTCTGGCTCGCATGTCGAATGAGCATGCGTGGAGTCGTTCGCCTTCCACAGCAGCGCTGCTGGGATTGTTGCTGCTGCAGTCATCCCGCATGGATGCTCGCGTTGATGCGGACGGGGCCATTGTTCTGCTCGCTG
>CAYPJB010000357.1:0-4970 GCA_964410845.1 uncultured Bacteroidales bacterium
TAAAAAAACCAGCATCTGCATCAATAATAGTCTTATTGGTGAAGGTGGAACCAGCGCCAACTTGTGTCAGGTAATTGCCAAGCACACGATGTCCACCAAGAACATCTGGTATCCCAGGACCATATCCTGTCCAAACGCCATTGGCATCTAGGGTTGGATCAGCAGCAACACCTGGTGTGTTATCAAACGTGTCAATTACAAAGGAGTTAATCGGCTGTGCCTGTGCCACAGAAATGGCCAGCAGGAAGCTGAGAAAGGTAGCTAGTTTACGCATGATGCTCATCTTGAAGAAGACTCTAATGATGATAGTTACTTATAAGCTATCAGGACCAGTTGTCAATAAGCTAGTTGGGTATTTACGAAACCTTTACCGAGTCTGCTACCACCGCTCATTGGGGCCTGAAGGTACCTTGATATGGAGTTCCAGTTTCGACCGTTCGTGTAGCAGTGGGCCCAGGTGTTGTTCGATTTCCTCCACTAACGCATCGAATTCTGCGGACGTGCTGACCATGCCCAGTCGTATCTGCAGGGGTTTCCCCATCGGAATGGCTTTGCCATACCAGCCTGCCATCTTGCGGAACGACAGGCAGCCGAACCGTTCGCCCCGGAGCTTTACCAGGCTGCGGAAGTGGATGGTCATGAACATCAGGTGTTCGCCATTGGTGGCGACGGGCAGGGGCTGGCCGGTCAGATCATGATGTTGGAGCTGCTTGAAGATCCACGGATTCAGCAAGGCCCCGCGGCCGATAGCGATGCCGGCACAGCCGGTTTCATGGAACATTGCCTGGGCATCAGCAATGGTGCGCACATCGCCATTCCCGAGGATAGGCACCTGCTTGACAGCTTCGACGACCTTGCGAATGCCTGTCTTATCCACAGTGCCCCGGAACCCCTGTGCCCTGGTTCGCCCGTGAATAGTCAGGCCAGCCACGCCTACTCCCTCAAAGGCCTGGGCGAAGTAGGGAGCGCTCAGCGTTGCTGTATCCCAGCCGAGCCGCATTTTCACAGTAACTGGTATGCGAACCCCTTTGACGACATGATCGACCAGGGCCACGGTCGCTTCGGGGTTGCACATCATGGCGGAACCGCCTCCACCACGGGTCACCTTGTGAACCGGGCAGCCCATGTTGATATCGACAGCCGTCACGCCATACCCTTCGAGCCACTGCGCAGCAGCCCGAACTTCACTGGGTTCCTGTCCATAAAGTTGCACAGCGAGCGGACGATCTTCCGGCACCGTTGCCAGCAGTTCCATCGTCTTCTGCGTTCCCTTGAGGAGGGCACGAGCATTGACAAGATCACTGGTCACCCAGCCCACGCCACCACAAGCTCGAACAGCCATGCGGAAAGCAACGTTGGTATAGCCCGCCAGCGGCGCCAGGGCGTAGCGGCTGACGAGAGTGTGGGAGCCAATAGTAAGTTGTTTCATCGTATTGCGAGCTATCAGCTTTCAGCTATCAGCCGTCAGCAAACACCAGAACAAGTAGTACAACAATAAAGTACAGACTCACGATTCTGGCTGACAGCACAGATCTGACAGCTTCTGAGGGCAAAGACAATGAAAGTCGGCCTCGTCGGTTACACAGGTTCAGGCAAAAGTACCGTCTTCACCTGGCTGACGGGTGTGGTACCGGACCCCGCTGCTTCCCAGCGTGGCCAAACAGGGGTGGCTCGCATCCCGGATAGTCGGCTAGTCTGGCTCAGCGAGCAGTTCAAGCCCAAGAAGACCACCTACGCCACGCTCGAAGTGCTCGACACGCCGGGGCTGCTGGTGGGTGATACCAAAGACAATCCCCGTCGGCTTGCCATCCTGCGCGAAGCGGATGGCCTGCTGGTCGTGCTTAATGGCTTTGGTGGTGATCCTGCCAAAGAACTGGAGAACTTCCGCGCTGACTGCATCCTGGCTGATCTCGAGATCGTCAGCAACCGCATTCCCAAGGTCGAAGCCCAACTCAAGAAAGCCAAGCCAGCCAAAGAACGCGAAGCAGATGAAGCGGAACTGGCCACCCTTCGCAAGGTGGTAGCTGTTCTTGAATCGAGCAAGCCACTCGGCCAACTCGAACTCAATGAAGCTGAAGCCAAGACGATCAAGGCCTTTCAACTGCTGACGTTGAAGCCGGAGTTGGCACTGGTCAATCAAGGCGATGCCGGGCAGAGTATTCCGGCGAAGGTATTGGAGATGTCGCCCGGCGCTCTGGCTGCACCGGTGAAACTGGAACAGGAGTTAGCGGATCTCTCTGAGGCCGATCGTGCCAGTTTCATGAGCGATCTGGGGATGACCGAACTCTCGAAAGACAAGATCCTGCGAGGCATCTTCTACGGCATGGGCCGTATTGTCTTCCTCACCGCAGGCGAAGATGAGTGCCGCACCTGGGCGATTAGCAAGGGTGTGACTGCCCCGATCGCTGCTGGAGCGATTCACAGTGATCTGACCGCAGGCTTCGTTCGGGCTGAAGTGATCAGCTTTGAAGATTACCAGAAGGTAGGCTCCTTCAAAGAAGCCAAGACCAAAGGCGTACTGCGGCTGGAAGGCAAAACCTACATCGTTCACGATGGCGACATCATGAACATATTGGCGAATAAATAGATAGTAGTCATCACGCTCCAACGTGATGACTACCAGCATTTACTGCTTGACGCAGAACACGTGCTCCACGCTGCGCAGGATCACCGAACCATCGGCAACAGCCGGTGAAGCCCAGAACATCTCATCGAGGTTGTTCTTGCTGAGTACCTTGAATTCGGGACCGGCCTGGATCACATGGGTAGTGCCACCGTCATCGAGACAGTAGATTTTCCCGCCGCTTGCCCAGGGTGAGGCCCAGAAGCTCTTGGCGCCAGGCAGGCGTTGCTTATAGACCTCATTGCCTGTCTTGGCATTGAGACAGGTGACCACACCACCATTGCGACTGAGGATGTAGACATGGCCCTGGTAGACGATGGGCGAAGCCATCTCGACTCCACCACGTGCCACGCTCCAGGCAACACTGGCGTTCGAGGTCTCGCCTGACTTCAAGCTGATGTCGCCTGATCCTCCAGCCTTGATGGCATAGAAGGCACCGCCGGGGCTTTCGCCGCCATCGCCGCCACCCTTCGGGGGAGCTTTCTCCCCCGGAGGGGCACCTTTGCCGAAGCCTCCACGCATACCTCCGCCGCCTTGACGGCGTTCGGAGCCGAGGTAGAGCATATCGCCTTCAGCAACCGGGGTGGAACAGCAACGACCTCCACCGGTTGTCAGTTCCCATAGCAGTTTGCCGTCGGCGGGTGCGTAGGCTCGTACTTTCTTGGCGCCTAGCGTGACCACTTCAATACGCTTACTGTTCTTCCAGATGATGGGCGAACCCCAGTTGGTCTTTTCGTCGCGATCGACACGCCAGACTTCTTCGCCGGTCGTCTTGTTCAGTGCAACGAGGAACGACTTCTGCTCGTTGTCGATCTGCAGGATCAGCATGTCGCCTTCGAGTACGGGTGAACTGGAAGTGCCCCATCCCATCTGCATCGGGAAGGCACCGAGGTCTTTCTTCCAGAGTTGCTTGCCGGCAAGATCGTAGCAGAAGACTCCCATCATGCCGAAGTAGACGTAGATGCGTTCACCATCGGTGACGGGTGTTTCTGAAGCAAAGGTATTGCTGCCATGCGTGGGGATGCGCGGCTTGGCCTCAAGGGCAGTCTGTTTCCAGAGCGTCTTGCCGGTAGCTTTGTCCAGGCAATGCAGTTCCCACTGGTAGATGGCGTCGGGTGGCTGTGGGCCACGTCCTCCACCACCGCCACCAGGTGGTCGGCCACCACCTCCGCCTGGGCGTCCGCCTCCACCGCCACCGCCTCCGCCACCACCAGGCTTGCGCTGATTTTCAGTAATGGCGGTGCTGATGAAGACCTTGTCACCCACCACGATGGGCGATGACCAGGCGACCCCCGGCACGGTCACTTTCCACAGTAGATTCTTGTCCTTGCTCCATTCGAGTGGAACGCTTTTCCCTTCCGCCAGCCCGGAACTGCCCGGCCCACGAAAGCCCGGCCAATCTTCTGCACCGGCTATCGAAAGCAAGCCTGCCCCCAATAATCCCAAGGCTCCTATCCAACGACGAAGTTGCATGATGGTTTCTCCCTGATTCCAATAGAACCCGCGTAGCATACCCTGGTTCCGATGAGAGGAAGGTGAAGCGTACAGTAGTCAGAAGCATTCGATCATCGCTATTACGATCGCGAATCCTCAGTCCCTATCTGCATGCTAGCTCCTGAGTTCTGACTTCAGTCTCCTGAAATTGAATCTGTACACTATGTACCTATTCGATTGTTCGGTATACTCAGCGACAGATGGATCAACGTCTATTACATCCCGTGGCCGGGTCCTTCAGTGGATATCCGGGCTGGCCACTCTGCTGCTGAGGTGTCGTATGTCTGCTCTCAAACATTGGACCATGTCTACGCTCGAAAAAGCTCGGGCCTATGAAATTGCAACTGAACTTACCAAGCTCTGTTCCTGTTATTATCCCTTTTTGCTGCCCGAAATGCAGCGGGTGCTCGAACGATTGCATCCGTTACGATTGAGCCCCTGTGGCAGGCAGTTGCGTGCCTGGGGACGTGATTACTTCTTTACCCCCGATGAAGTGAACAGTATTACGCATCTCGTGGAGCAGTACCGCTTCGGCACGCGAGTGGTGCCACTCCCTCACGATGCCTTTGCCGATCATCCCATCATGAGCGATGGCATCCTGTGTACAGATGAACGAGGCATGTTCTGGCTGGAAGAGCCTGATGATGAAAAAGCCAAGCCACCCCTGGTGATCTTTCCCAATCCGGAGAAACAGAAACGATCCTATCAGGTCAGCAAGGAGGCAATGGCCCTGGCGGCCCTCGCGGATCATCCGGAGTGGCTGGATGAACAGATCGCGGAGTTCGCGGGGTGCAGCCGTTCGAGTTTGTACCGGATGCCGAGGTATCGGCAGGCGCGGGAGATGCTGGAACAG
>CAYPJB010000358.1:0-4969 GCA_964410845.1 uncultured Bacteroidales bacterium
GATATTGGAGCCGGGGCGGCCAGGGATGTTGTAAAGGACGATGGGCAGATCGCTGGCTTCGGTGACAGCTTTGAAGTGCTGGTAGTAACCTTCCTGGGTCGGCTTGTTGTAATAGGGGCCGACCATGAGGGCACCGTCCGCGCCTTCCTTCTGGGCGAACTTGGTCAGGCGGATGGCTTCGCGGGTGCTGTTGGAGCCGGTACCTGCCATCACCTTGATGCGCTTGTTGGCGTGCTGGATGACGGTGGTGATGACCTTCTCGTGTTCGTCGTGGCTGAGCGTCGGGGCTTCGCCGGTGGTGCCGACGGGGACGATACAGTCGGTGCCTTGCTCGATGTGCCAATCGACGAGTTTTTTGAGAGCAGGGTAATCCACTTCGCCATTCAGGAAGGGCGTGATCACTGCTACGCTCACGCCTGCAAACATCTCACCTTTAGTCGCCATGATCGTTTATCGTCGAGGGAATCGGAAGCTGAAGTCATTGTCGCTTCAGCATAGTGCATGGTATTCCGTGCCCATCTTGATACAAGAGAAGATACTGTCTTCTTCAAGCCGCCTGAAGGGGGTACTGCCATGAACACTTTTGTGCTGAACGATCCTCTCCCCGTCCCGTCGCCCTCGCTGCTCTTCGGCTGGGCAGGGATTCAGTCGAACCTGCAGCGGATGATCGCTATTGCTGGGTCTCCCGCTCGGCTGCGGCCTCACATGAAGACGCACAAGACGAAGGAGATCACCCAACTCTATCTGCAGGCAGGCATTGCCAAGCACAAGTGCGCGACGCTGCGGGAAGCGGAAGTGCTGGCCGAGTGTGGTGCCGCTGATGTGTTGATTGCCTACCCGATGGTTGGCCCGAATCAGCAGCGTCTCTGTGCGCTGGCTCAGCGATTTCCCAAAACGCGGTTCTCCTGCCTGGGTGATGACGATGAGGTGCTTACCCAACTGAACCAGGCTGCTGCTCAGGCGAACGTGAAGCTGGGCTTCTTCCTCGACTACAACGTCGGGCAGAATCGCACGGGCATGCAGGATATGCCAGCGTGGATGGCGAAGGTAATACAGTGGACACAGCTCAGGCTGTGTGGCATGCATCTTTATGATGGCCACAACAATGCACCGGCACAGGAAGAACGCCGAGCCTTGTCGCAGCGCACGTATCAGAGAGCAGTGCAACTGGGTCTCGATCAACCGGGACAGACGCTGGAGTTTGTTCTGGGGGGCACGCCGGCATTCCTGCTGCTGGCTGATTTGATCAAGCACCCTCAGGTATCGTTCTCGCCAGGCACCTGCATTCTGCACGATGCAGGCTACGGGCCAAAGTATCCGGAGCTAGGCTTCACCCCCGCTGCAGCGGTGCTCACCCGCTGCATCAGCAGACCCGGCCCGAAACTGGTGACCTTCGACATCGGCACCAAGGCCATCTGTGCCGACCCACCATTCGGCCAACGGGTGCATCTCGTCGGCTTGGAAAACGCAGTGTGTACCCTGCACAACGAAGAACACTACGTCGTCGAAACGGACGATGCCGACAAGTGGAAGCCCGGCATGACGACGTACGCCATCCCCAAGCATATCTGCCCCACGGTAGCGATGTACGACAAGGCGTACGTGGTAGAGGAGGGCAGGGTGACGAAGGAGATCGCAATTGCGGCGCGGGGGCGGTAGAAGCCAATGTGGTTTCACAATATGGCATCGAATGCCAGACGTAGGCATATTGACTCATAGATAATACCTTGGGCGTAAACAATCAAAGTTAAGAGATTATCAAAATGGGCATGCTTGATTGGCTCTTTGGTCGTAAGCAAATTCGAAAGCCCCGCAATCTGCCACTACCACCTTCCAAGCTGAGAGAGAATCTGTTGGTGCAAGGTGTGTCCAGAGTGTCAGAAAGAAAAGTGGCACCGGGTGATGTGAAAGTAGTTGATAGCAACGGCTGGATTGTGAGTTTTGATCAGGACGGCAACAATGTGTTCATGGATCGCGATACTTATGACTATTTCTATGGTGAAAAGAAAGGTAAACCTCCCGCACAAAACGATATCAGTTCATTGTGGCCCATGGTTACCTCTGTATGTGTTCTGGAAGGATACCATTTCCAAGGCAATGCGGAGACCAGCAAAATACTAGCCAGGTCTTCTGATCCACGATTGATCAAGCAGTTATCTGATGCACTGCACATTCAGGAAAATGCCGACCTTTATTATCATTGCTGTTGTCTCGGTGGTCCCACACTGGAGTTGTATCAAGGTTCAAAAATAGTTGCCTGTATTGGTATCCATCACGGCAAAGCTATTCGATATCAGCCTTGGAGTCAGGACGCTGTTCTGGTGAACGGCGACAAGCTAACGCAATGGCTTTATGCTCTCCATATCACACCCAAGCAGGTGCAAGACATTTATCAACGTGGGAATAATCACATATTGAATCCCGATGTTTGCGAGTACCCCGACTATGCAAAGAAAGCAGATCAACTCATTGAGCAAGCCATCGAATGTCTGAAACAAAACCAGTATGAAGCAGCAGTACCGTTCTGTAACCAAGCCATCGAGTTGCATCCGACACATGGGGGGAGCTACGCTTTACGAGGGTTCCTCTATATTAAACTCAATCGTGATGCCGAAGCTCTGAACGACTACACGACAGCTATCGACCGTGGTTTTCGTCGGCATGATATTTATGCCAGGCAAGCTGCCTTTTTGTTTGAAAATGGAAACATGGGAGAGGCATTGGATGCGTGTTCCAATGCCTTGCGGTACAACCCTAGCGATTCACAAGCGTTACTGGTGCGAGGAAGAATTCAAGCGGCCCAGGAGAAGTGGGATGAGGCGTTTGCTGACTATGCGGCATGCATCAAAGCTGATCCAGAATCGGTTGAGGTCAGGATGCACCGGGCCGTTCTTCATCACTTTCGTGGTGATTTAACCTCGGCATTGTCTGATCTGGATAAGTGCATTGCACTGGTTGAAGCCAACCTGGGTTCCGTGTCAGAAGCTGCTGTGAATAATATGCTGGCGATACTGTATAGCAGACGAGGCAACATTAAAATCGACCTGTTTCAGGAAAGCGAGGCAAAAGCAGATTTCGACAAGGCTCTGGAGCTGGATCGGCAAATGGCTCTGCGTGTTCAGGGTGAAATTGCCATGCAGCGTCACACGTTTCGTCAAGCCATCGATTTATACACTCAGTTTCTGCGCCTCTGCCCTCTCAATGCAGACATCCTGGCGATTCGAGGACAGGCCTTTGAAGCGATCCAGGAATACGATCAGGCATTAGCAGACTATTCTGAAGCCATTCGACTAGCCGAAAATCACAGTAGTGCTTATCTCCGCAGGGCTTTTCTTCAGAGGTTGCTTGGCAGGAATCGTGATGCGGTCACTGATTTGAATGAACACCTTTGTCATCACCCCAACTCTCCACTTGCATTGTTCCAGCGTTCCCGGATTCTTCAGGAGTTCAAACAGTATCAACAAGCGCTAGAGGACAAAGAAAAGGCATATCGGCTTTGCCCGGATGAACCAGCTATCGTGAATAGTTTGTCCTGGATGCTGGCAACGTGCCCGGATGAAAGATACCGCGACAATGCGCGTGCGCTGGTTCTGGCACAGCGTGCTTGCGAACTGACCAAGTATCAGGTAACAGAATTAATTGACACACTTGCTGCTGCACATGCGAATGCCGGAAATTTTGACGATGCAACTCGTTGGCAAAGTCTTGCGTTGAATCTCTCTCCCCCGCAGTTTGCTCCTGCTCGCCAGCATAAACTTGAACTCTATGCAAAGAAGCAACCTTATCGTGAAGATACCCAACCAGTTTCACCACTAGCTGAAGTGAGTAGCAAAGCTGGGCGAATCTCCTCGATTTAGCCATGCCATACGAATCCTGGCACGTCATTGCAAGAATCGTTAGAAATCACAAGCCACACGCAAACCGATGCCGCTGAACCAGCCATCGCCTGAGCCGCCTTGCCCTTCGCGATGGGTGAGGATGTAGTTGGCCTGCATCTTCATGTTGGGGTTCAGGAACCAGTTCAGGCCGAAGGTCATGTCAACCAGCTTGCCGCCGTCGATGGCTTGATCGGTGAGATCGATATAGCTGATGCGTGCTCCCACCTGCCAGGCACCGGTACCACCGCAACCAGCAGGGCCGCCGAAGCGGGCGTTGTGCTGGGGAATCACCCGGCCAAACACGCCTTCCTGTTTTTCATACTCCTGGTATTCACCCGTGAGGAAGAAGAGTACCTGGGCGTAGGCACCATGGAAGAAAGCTGTCCCCTTCGGTTGCCCATTGGCTGCGACCGCATCTTGAATGAACTGTCCTGTCCACTCGGCCTGGAACGTCCACGGTCCATAGACTCCAGCCAACTCTGGACCAATAATGAACTGATTGTTTCCAGGCAAACTGCCGGTATCTGCCAGAATGGGAAGTGCATAGCCTGGACCGTTGCGAAGCGTGGGGCGAACACGCAGGCGAAACGTGTCACTTACCAGATCACCTTGTGAACCACTGAGCCCGATGTGCAGCAGTTTTCTTCCTTCGTCTTCGTATATGGGAAGGGCAGTGATTCTCCCCATCACGGTATAGTCGCCGACACCGATGCCGAAGGAATTCTTGAGCGGCCGATAGATGCCATATCGCCAGGCGATGCGTTCAGATTCGGTCCAATTGCTGACGGAGATACCCGGATCGAAGCCTTCATCAAAAGAACCATAGAAGGCATCCATGTTGTAGGAACGTTCGAGGAACGGAAGAAAACCCTGATAGGTGTTGTTGGTCATGCCGATGGGCTTAACCTGATTGCCTATCCGAACACGACCCAAGTAGGGAACATCACGCAACTGCACCCAGACATTGCAGGGGAAGGGGCTGCCTGCCACATTGTCCTGGGTGGGATTTTGCACCCCTTTGTTCTCGTTAACGGCATTGGCCATGTCGAATTCGATCGAGTAGTCGAACATCTCGTAGATGTTGCCATCCG
>CAYPJB010000359.1:0-4930 GCA_964410845.1 uncultured Bacteroidales bacterium
AAAGTCCTTTGCGAGCTTCTGAAGCTACTTCAGGTGTACCTTCCCGTATCACACTGGTGACGAATACTCTTCCTTTCCAGGTCACAGGTGATGACCAGGCCAAGCCCGGGATGTCGGTTGCCCAGGTCACATTTTTCTTAGTCGACCATTCCGAAGGCAGCTTGACGTTGTCCATCACGCCTGCTTTGCTGCCACCATGAAACTCGGTCCAGTCGGAACTGGGCTGAGCAGGCTGTTGAAGTGCAAGCAAAAGAAAGAGGTTTAGCATGATCTTATCCATGAGGTTACTTTGCTGATGTCAGAGGTAAACGGAAGCCAAGACGAGTAGCTGCATCGCGAGCTTCTTGTCCCAGAGAGTCATTTCGCTTGGCGATGAGTAACAGTTGTTGATGGGCAGCACTCGTTCCCATTAGTTCAAGTGCTTCGATTGCCCGTGAGAATTGCAAGGGGTTTTCGGAGAGACTTGTTGTCTCTTCCGCTTGGGAAAGTATTTGTTCCAGACGTCGCCTAGTTTCTACAGCTGAACTGCTGGCAAGTGCCGATTTGAGCTCCTGCCTGGCCGATCCAGCATACTTGATCAACTGTTTGGTAGCCTGCTCGCGATCCTGAAAACTACTTGCATTCAGTTGTTTGATCCAGTTCGTAATCTGTTCCTTGTCGATGGAAACAGTGCTCGACATGATCTGTTTGCCTAGCCATTCAGCTGCTAAAGGTTGCTTGCCCCATCGATAAATGGCATGAAATGCCTTGGCTGCATCGTTCGACGCAAGAATCGCCCACTGCTGTGCAAAGTCTTTCTCGCCGGGTTCCGATTCGCCCGGCAACGTCCACCTCGATAAATCCCAGATGAGCATTGTCGAATCATTGCACACGGTCAGAAGCTTTTTGGAATCAGCCGAAAAGTGACAACTCGTGATCACGCCGCGATGGCCTGTTATAACAAAAGGCTCGCGTGTACTTCCCATTTTCCAAAGAATAACTGCATATTGCTCAGGTTCTGAACCACTAGCTGGCGTTGCCAGCCAGCGGCCATCCGGGCTCATCTGTGATTGACTCGAAGTGTAGTAATAAGGCAAAGGCAAATCCGATTGAAAGCGTTGTTTCCCAGACGCTGTCTCCATGACGGATATTCCTGTTGAACGTCCGCGACTGGTGACAATATGAAGGTTGCGCCCATCATGCGACAAGGCAAAGTTCTGCTGATGATTCGCCAGTTTCAAGTTTGTCGCCAACACTTTACCGCTGACTGCATCGTAGAATCGAAGTACTACCTGTTCGTCTTCTTGGACATAATGCATGGTCGCCAAGCGAGTTCCATCAGTTGATATGATGGTGCGAATAGTATCAGATGAATGCAATTCGTAAGTCTTTTCCAGCAAACCCGTCTCGCAGTTAAACACCTTCACCCATCGTAGATCCGTGGTAATCAGTTGTTTGCCATCCAGAGAAAACTCCGTGGCATTGCAGGCCCGAGGAAAAGCATTGATTGTTTTCTGCAATGTACCAGTTGCAGTATTGATCAGATACACCAGTCCTGACTGATCACTGAGTGCCAGCTTTTCGCCAACTGAATTTATAGCGAATGAACGAACATTGATATCAGCGATAGGCAACGTGTAACTGCTTTCGATTCTTCCTTTCTCATCCCAAACGCGAAGTGTTGCATCATGCAACGATGCTATAGTCATCCACCGTTTCCGACCTGCTGAATACATCGGAAAAACTTGAGCTTGATCATAACCATCGAATGTCAGTGCTGATTCCGATTGAGTGGCAGGAAACAACCGTAACTTGGAAAAGTTGACTCCGCGACGGCCAGCTGAACCAAGCATCAGCATTTCCTGCCCATCTGTTCTCGAAAGACTAACGACCGACCCAGTTACCCATCGACGTGGCAACTGGATACTGGTTTCCTGCTGGGTTTTCAGGTTCCAGCGGACAATCTGATCCGGTTGACGTGTTACATATAACGATTTACCATCTGTACTCCAACTTACCGCGATGCTGCGAGTCCGAGCAGGAAGCACTGTCTCTTTTTTCCCGGTCGCAGGATTCCAGATGGTAGGTGCAAGATCCTGGTCCAAACTTGCCAGCCTGGAACCGTCAGGTGAATATGCCAGGCTGACCAGGCTGTAACTCGAAGTGAATCGTTGTACTTCCTTTCCATCGTTGACATCCCAGATCACTATTTGTCTGTTTTCAGTGCCTGCAGCTAGAAACCTGGCGTCAGGGCGAATGGCCACGCAATTGATGAGGCCAGGGTCCGTCATGACACGCACTTCCGTACCGGAAGGCAGATCAATTACACGTATCGACTTGTCGGAGTAGTTTTTGATCAGCAGTTGTTTCGGATTAGCCGAGAATGCAAGGAATGGTGCATCCATCATGACGGAACTGTAGTCTTCCCGCTGTGGCAACAGCAGATCCTGCTTGAGTTGAGTGCCTCGCAAATCCCAGACGGTGACTACGCCTTGTCCAAATGCCCCCAAAGCTGCCAGTTTGTCGCCATTCGGGGAGAAAGCCACCGCAGAAGGCACTACTGCTCTACCATTCTGAATAATGGCAAGAGCATGGACCAGACGACCGCTCGCTGCCTCCCATACACGAATACTGCGCCCGCCACCTGTTGCAATAAACCTGCCATCAAAACTGACAGCCTGGCAGGTGATTGGACCATCATGACGAAAACGTGTGCTACCGAGCCGAGCTATCGCACCACTTGGCAAGGCATCACCCTGCTGATCGAAAACGACCCCCTCTTGCCCATTCATCATCAGGCAACAAAGAAGTAGCCAGAAAGAGCACGATACAATTCTCAAAATGACATCCCTAGGTGAAGCGGGCGTTTCAACACTGTTTTCAACAGATCGTCGTCATGTCCTCCCAGATGGCACCCATGAAACACCATCGCTATAAACAGAAGCAGAAGCCATCTCCAGTTAACGACGTGGCGAACTTCCTGGCACAGCTCTGCCATCACTGTTTGCCTTTCAGGTGCAATTCAAAAAAGTCGACAGATTCCTGGAGCGTTTTCTCCAGTTTCTCACCTATCCAACCATGCCCCTCGCCTTCCATAATCACAAGTTTTGCATTCGCTTTGGTCTTGCTTAATGCATCATGCAATTTGGTAGCGTGAATGTAAGGAACGACGTTGTCTTTAGTACCATGGAACGTCAGTATCGGAGGAATTGACCGACTGGCTTGCACATAAGTCAACGGAGATGCCTGCTTGGCCAGTTCCAGCTTATCCTTGACGGCTCCACCCAATAGATCTACCAGAAGTGGTTCCACAGCTAGCTCCCAGTTGCCATTCACCAGATCACTCGGGCCGAAGAGATTGACCACAGCCTGTACTTCGCTTGTCTGTTTGGCGAAGTCAGGTTGCAAGTCGCCAGTCCCTTCAAGTCCATCGCCTTGATTGGTAAGACCGAGCATAAGCACTAGGTGACCACCTGCGGAGCCACCCAAGGCACCAATGCGTTTGCCATCGATGTGATACTTCTCTGCATTGGCTCGCAGGTAACGGACAGCACATTTGCAATCTTCAATTTGTGAAGGGAAACGAGAGCCACTAGGTGTCAGTCGATACTGAATGCAAGCTCCGAGATAGCCTTTTCTGGCGAATCGCAGCATGATCATGTTCATCAACGCATCTTGATAGCTTCCCCCCTTCCAGCCACCACCATGGACGAAAACGATCGTAGGGAATGGCCCGGCTCCGGGTGGAATCGCCAGGTTCATCTTCAGTTCGGTGTCGCCACCTTTACCAAAGACGACCGACTTTTCCAGCTTCGGTTCGAGCGACTTCTCTTGTGCCTGAATAACAGACGTCGAAAGCAACAGCACCAGCAACCAACGGCAAACCATGTCATCTCCCTATCTGATGATCGAGCTTATGCATGGTAACATACTTTTAAACGAACGAAACAGGAAACGGTTTGACCTTCATGGACTTGTCATTTAGCCACACAAGCCTCAGCAATGGCTGACCACTCCTCTTGAAGTGTGCCTGCGAACAGACTTCGCCCGGCCTGACTATACCAGTATCGGGCGTTGCCAATATCTCCTTCTTTCCGATGCAAATAAGCATGCATCCAGGAACCGAGTGCCGAGTGATCATCCTGAGCACAGTTATGCGCTGCCTCCCAGTTGCCCTCGGCATCAAAGAGAAGCGCTTGATGAACCTGCTGATACTCGGTTGAAACGAGACCGTTCTTCAGTTCGAGTGGTGTCATTCTCACACCCGCTCCACTTTTACCCACTTCCCATCCCTCGCGGATTGGAGCACTGCATCACAAACAAACTGTGTCCGCAAAGCATCACGGAAGTCAGGCTGTGCAGGCTTGCCCTTGCTGACACCTTCGATGAAATCAGCAACCTGATGCACAAACGAATGTTCATAGCCTATCTGCAAACCCGGCACCCACCAGTGGCCGATATAGGGATGATCGCCGTCGCTCACGTGGACGTTGTGCCAGCCGCGAATTCTGCTCTCGTCCTTGTAATCGAAGAACTGCAGGCGATGCAGGTCATGTAAATCCCAGGCTATTGACGCATTCTCGCCATTAATCTCGAATGTATACTGTGCCTTATGACCACGAGCATATCGGGTTGATTCGAATGTTGCCAGAGAGCCATTTTCAAATCGACAGAGGAAAGCACAGGCATCATCAATGCCCACCTTTTCCTTCTTGCCGGTCAGGTTGTGTTGCCGTTCTTTCACAAACGTTTCGGTCATTGCACAGACCGAATCAATTTCACCATTGAGCCAGAGAGCAGTATCGATGCAGTGTGCCAAGAGATCGCCGGTCACGCCACTTCCCGCAGCACCGACATCGAGTCGCCAGAGACCAGCGCCGCCTTGAGGGAGTTCCGGACTGATCGTCCAATCCTGAAGGAACTTGGCTCGATAGTGGAAGATGCGCCCCAG
>CAYPJB010000360.1:0-4901 GCA_964410845.1 uncultured Bacteroidales bacterium
TAACTGCTTGAATCTTGCCTTCGATTCCTCGGTCGCCAAACCAGCCAGGAACGAGGATGCCATCAATGCCACTGAGTTTGCTCTCGACGACGTGTTCATCTTCTAGGTCTTCTGCATCAACTTTGGTGATGCGAACACGGGTGCTGTTGGCGATGCCTGCATGCATCAGTGATTCGTAAATCGACTTGTAAGCATCATGAGTCTCCATGTACTTGCCCACCACAGCAATATTCGCTTCATGAGTGGGGTTTTTCAACTTCGAAAGCATCTTCATCCAGTCATCCAGGATAGGTGGCTGACTGAACTGGGTTAGACCGAATTTCTCGATAATCAGTTCATCAAGCTTCTTTTCATGTAAACTTACTGGCACTTCGTAAACACTGAAATCACGATCCTTCTCTGCAATGACCGCCCGGTTCTCCACGTTGCAGAAGAGCCCAATCTTCTTCCGCATATCATCAGAAAGATCACGTTCAGTACGACAAATCAGAATATCAGGCTGAATACCGATCTGCCGAAGCATACCAACTGAGTGCTGAGTGGGCTTGGTCTTCAGTTCCTGGGCCGCCTTCAGGTAGGGCACCAGGGTCAGATGGATATACAGGCAGTTGTGTTTGCCGACATCAAGTGCGAATTGACGGATGGCTTCCAGGAAGGGCAGGCCTTCGATATCGCCCACAGTACCACCGATCTCGGTGATGACGACATCGGTATCAGGCTTGGCCATCATGTGGATGCAGCGTTTGATTTCATCAGTCACATGTGGAATTACCTGGATAGTCTGCCCAAGGTAATCACCATGGCGTTCCTTATTGATAATTGTCTGGTAAATGCGACCGGAGGTGTAGTTGCTGTGCCGATCCAACTCAGCATTGGTGAAGCGTTCATAATGTCCCAGATCAAGGTCGGTCTCGGTGCCGTCGTCGAGGACATATACCTCGCCATGCTGAGCGGGATTCATCGTTCCCGGATCGACATTGAGGTAAGGATCAAACTTCTGCAGACGGACTTTGACTCCTCGCCGTTCAAGGAGCATGGCCATGGAAGCACAAGTGATGCCCTTGCCGAGCGAACTCACCACGCCACCGGTAACAAAGATATGCTTAGCCATGACCGTACTCCGCCGTGCAGGTTCAAGCCGGTATTCTAGTGTAAGGGCTCTGGACTCGGTAGAGTAGTAACTAGCCAGGCAGCAGATTCACTTCCCCGATCCCAAAATTCCAGTTGCTCAGCTTCTCCCAGATGTCTGCTTCCTTGACCACCACGATGGGTGGCTCGAGGGACTTTTCAAAATGCTGCTGCTCAGCAACGAATTCGCCTTCCTGTTCGAGTTTACGAATCCAGGCAGGCACATCCAGACCGGAGCCACTGGTAGTTTTCGACTGGGCATCAATGGCTTCAAGCAGCTTGGTGAGAGTGGGCATGTCGTTTCTAGTGCCCCCTGTTTCCAACTCAGCCATTGCAGGGGAGACCAGGGCGGTCATGCGGTCGACGTCAAGTTGTGCGACAAGTTTCTCTTCAATGAGATCAGCCACCGTACGGAGTTGCATGCCATGTTCGGACTGTAGTTCCCGTAGATGTTCAATGTGCCTTCTAGCAATATCGGCAGTCATCTTCCCCACGGTCTGCTTCCAAAGCTGGGCTGCACCATCCAACCCTTCGCGTGCCAGCGATTCATGCACCCAGATCAGTGGCTTGATGTTCCAGAGATGTCGTTCGTAGGTACTTTTGAGCCGCAGGAACGAAATCAGTCTGAAGATGTTCTCGCCATAGTCACTTTGTGTAGTGGTGGCATTGTAATCCTTGTATTCTTCATAGTTTTCAACGACCGACTTGAGCACGAGTTCCAGGAGCCTGGTGACATTGTCGCGGGTGATGCGTTTCCGACGGATTGCAGCCAGCAACTTGGTTCCGGGTATGTTTTCATCTTCGCGGGCTAGAGCAACTTCTTCTTCGAGATAGCTGAGGTAAGCCGCCACACCTCGACTGAGGATGGCTCGCAAATTAGCCAGTGTCATGAATTTCGGATGAAAAAGTTCCGACCCATACTGTTTGATGAAATCGCGAACTTCATCCCAGTCTTCTTTGCTCTGTATGGATTCGAGTGTACTGAGCCGAACGGAATGGCTGTGATCGATCCACAGCATAAGGAAAGGCTTAGCGAGACTATCCAGGAGTTGCACCAGCTGATTGGCACTGGGCTTGGGCTTCCATTCACGGCTGCTACGGGCCACACTCACCGTCAACCCCTGCATGGCAAATTCAAAGAGCCGATTGAACTCGGTGACAACTCGTCCCTGTATCGATTGCGCCCTTTCCAGATCTCGCACTACTTTGAGCGTCTGATACGTTTCCTGCACAAGCCCCAGACGCGGAAGGGCGATCATGAGATCCCGCAGGATGGTCTGTGCTGTGCGTGTCTGGTAGTTATCGCTTAGTTGACCACCAGCATCGAGTGGTTTATAGAGCAAGGAAACACTGCCGAGAGCGACGAGGAACTTTTCCAGCCTCGGGCTGATCTTCGAAATCTCACCACGCCAGATGAAGTTCTCCAATTGAACGGAATGACGTTCCCAGTCCGAATCGTCGGTCGGGGGAACTTCCTTCTTCTGAATGACGTAGCTGGATGCCAGCAATGAACGTTCGGCAAGAGCAACATCCAGAGCTGCAGTCATGCCAGTTTCCAGCAGTCGCTCTTTCATGCTCCGCTGACGATCATACTCCATCATTGATGCCTGGTTACCTACTGGTTCTGGAACAGGTACATTGTGTATCTGCTCCAGGAGTGGCAGCAGTTGCTCTCGCTGCTGCAGGGCGGCCTTCCACCACGACGTTAACGATTCAGCCAAATCAGGCTGATTGACAAACTGACTCGCTTGCCGAGCAATAAGCCGCCAGAGGTGGCTGACGTGGGCAAGGAAACGAATACGCTGGGTGATGTTCTCTGCTTGTGATTCAAGGGGAAACTCTGCCCCCACTTTGCCCACAGGTTCATCGTCTGCCAGACTGCTCTCGTTGCCATCGTCTGTGCTGTCGCGATACTCCATCCCTTCGTATGCTGCAGCAAAGGGGTTGTCATTTTTTGCAGGTTTGGCCGTTGATTCTATCTCGATGGCACTGAGATCCCAATATTCCTCAGCGTTGGCTTCGAGAAGGTCAAGAAACCGTTTCAGGTACTTCCATTTCACTTCAGGAGCGAGCTTGGCGGACTGCACCACTTCCAGAGTCCAGTTCAGCATCAAATCATAATAACTTTGCTGACCATCTTCGAGAGGCACTTCAGAAGCATGACTGAGCCAGTTGATGAGCAGTGCCATTGCTGCACCGTAGTCGCCTCGATGCAGAAGGACATCGACGACAGCCGAGAATGATGATGCGGATTTAAAGCGTGTGAGATGCTGTCGCCAGAAATTGAGATCACCTTCTGTTTCGCCTTGCTGGTGCCAGTCGGCCAGTGCCTCAGCTACCTCAAAATTAGCTTGAAGAATCTCGTCGCCATTAGCCCGAGGAAGGTCAGTCACTTCAAAGGTGGCGTATTTGTCCCACCATTTGGCCAGTTTTTTGGCCATGCGGCGCACCTGCTTGGCAAGCTCATGCTGTCCACTGGCTGCAGCTTCGCAGAGTAATCGCCCCATTACCTGAAAAGTGCGTTCCATCGTCTCGCACAGTTCCATCAGGCGATGGTCAAGCACTGCATCTTCCATCGACTGAAAGATCGGAAAGTGCGCTTGGAAGCCGAGTGCATTCCACGGATCGGGCAGGGCACCACAATCAATCCCACGCAGAAGCTTTTCTTCAATCAATGAAATGATCTTCACCGCCTGAGTCAGGCTGTTCCGTTCAATGGCCACTTCCACATCACTGAGAATACTGATGAGGTCAATTTGAAAGCGATCCGATACAGGTGTGCCTGATCCTAACCGTTCATGTGCAGCATGCGAGGCACCCAAATCTGCGAGAAAGTAGGCAATGTGTCTTGTCTGCAGTTGAGCAGCCCGGTGCTTGGTGATGGCTTGATTCAGCGCCTGACGTGCTCCGCCGAATGGTTGGCGAAGCTTCTCCGCTTCTTTCTTCAACCGTTCCTTGTGGTCGCCAGTAATGAGATTGAAACACTCGGCATAGTAGCTGTCCCGGAGTTTAGCAATACGTGGAACCAGGGTGGCAAGCTTTACCGATGAATCGTAACTACCAGGGCCTCGGCCACTCATCGCCGATGCCATCAAGACGGTGCCTGCCAGAACAATGCCCGCTTCTTTAGCATACTCCCGAACGATGGGTTTCTGCTCAACTCCAGAATCCATCACATCACTTACACGTTGCTGCAAGATCTGAAGTGTAATTGCCCGTGAAATATAACGACGATAGTTACCTTGAATATCCAGTTGATGTGGATCCCATTCTCCGAACACGTAATTAGGGCGTCGGTTGGCAGGATGTGAATGATCGTAGCAGCGGGGATCGTATGCCCATTCTTCCAAAGTTTGCAGATCGAAAGAAGCTTCTTCAAGAAGCGATTCAGGCACCGACTTCAACGTATCAATCGCTACCTGAACGAGTTCATGATACGGCCCGTATCCAACCCCCATGTCTTTCACATACAGTGGAATCGGCCTGAATCGTTCATGCGGGTAGGCTTCGCCCAGTTGCTTGTTCTCCAGCGTGGCAATCGGTCGATAACCGAGGAAATCATTGAGCTTGGCAATAGTCAATGTGACGGTTTTCTCGATATCGTCGAAGTGACTCGTTTGTTGCAGCAAGCACTCGAGCATTCGAACGATCATTAAAGGCTGAAAGAGTTCACGATCTTTCAGGTGACCGAGCGTGTCCTCATGAAATGCCCGATAGCGAGGTATCAGATGTAATTGGAGATAGGAGAGAACGGTGCGGGCTTGAGAAAGATC
>CAYPJB010000361.1:0-4863 GCA_964410845.1 uncultured Bacteroidales bacterium
TGGGGTAAACCAATTGGAGAATGAACGCCCCGATACAATAGAACATACCAATTGCTGCAATTTGGGCATGCACCGGTTGAAGCACCAATCTAAATAGCGACGTAAAAATCAGGAAGATTGGAACGAACAAGATCATGACTACGATTTGCATCAGCAATCCAAACCGAAACCGTACCCAATGCCGATAGTAGGCATCGGTGGGCTTGAGCAAACGGAAGAGTTGTTCTCTCCACTTTGAAAACGGCCACATGATGGTGTGTCTTCGAATGTTGGAGTTCCGCCTTCAGGCGGCGAGCGATTCCAAGACGCAGGAGTTCCATGCGTTGGCAGCCCGCAGCGAGCAAGGGGAGACCGCGTGGTTGCAGCTCATCACGAAGGATATGAACCCTCACGTCGTGGAATCGCTGGCCGCCTGAAGGCGGTACTCCAACTTACTTCCACTTCGGCGACTTGTCTGCACTCTCCTTCAGAGCTGCGTGCAGCTTGGCGATCTCGGCCTTCAGGGTCGTAACAATGTCCGCCAGTGGAACCAGCGTGAAGTCTTTACCACCTAACCGGTGTTTCAGTTCCACGCCGCCCTTCTCCAGAGACTTGTCCGAGATGGTGATGCGTAGAGGAATGCCGCGCAGATCAGCATCGGTGAATTTCACCCCTGCTGCTGCATCGCGGTCGTCGAAAAGGACTTCGATACTTGCCTGCTGCAACTCTTGGTAGAGTGCTTCGGCCTTCTGCTTTGTCTCTTCCTTCTTGGCCAGTTGCACCAGGTTCACTTCAAACGGTGCCACGCTGATCGGAAGCGCCAATCCAAAGCTGTCGCGGTGCTGTTCCGCCACGCAGGCCAGGAGCCGGCCGACACCGATGCCATAGCTACCCATCACCACGGGTTGCAGCTTGCCTGCTTCATCAGCGTAGTTGCAGTTGAGAGGCACACTGTAACGCACGCCCAGTTGGAAGATGTTGCCCACTTCCACGCCACGCACCAGCTTGAGTGGCTTGCCACTCTCTACGCTGATGTAGCCATCCTGAGCGAGAGCGATGGAACCAATCACATCTGGCGTGAAGTCGCGACCGACGTTGACGTTCTTGTAGTGGTAGCCTGCTTCGTTCGCTCCGCTGACGAGATTCGTGCTCTTCTCCAGCAGATCATCCATCACCACCACAGCCTTACCCTTGGCAATGCCAATAGGCGAAGCATAACCAGGGACCATGCCCACTGCAGTAATCTCTTCCGGATGTGCAGGACGGGTAGCCAGTGCCTTCGCCTTGTTGGTCACCTGGGTCTGGTTCACATCCATGTCGCCTCGCACTGCTGCTGCGACAAGCTTCTCGATCTTCTTGTCCCCTTCCTGGAACGTGCCCATAAAGAAGACCATCTTCATCGTCTGCTTGGCATCGACTGACAGGAACTTGGCCAGGTCATCAATGGTCGGACAGTTCGGCGTGTGAACCTTTTCCATCGCCGCTGGTGCACCACCATCGTGTGGCGTCTTCACGAACTGGGCCACTTCCTGGTTGGCGGCGTAACCTGCTTCATCGATCACCAGCGTATCTTCGCCGATGGGGGTGACATACATGAACTCGTGGGCGACCTTACCACCCATCATGCCGGTATCGGAACCAACCGCAATCACAGGCAACCCACAACGGGCGTACATGCGGAAGTAGGCGTGGTAGTGCTGCTCGTATTGCTTCTTGAGCCCAGCTTCGTCCTTATCGAGCGAGTAGGAATCCTTCATCGTGAATTCGCGAACTCGAATCAGGCCACCACGGGGACGAGCTTCATCACGGAACTTCGTCTGAATCTGGTAGATGAGGATGGGCAGTTGCCGCCACGACTTCACTTCACTGGAGGTAAGCACGCCGACGATTTCTTCGTGGGTCATGCCCAGGACCATGTCGCGGTCCTTGCGATCCTTGAACCGGGCCAGCGATTCATCAATCACCTGCCAGCGGCCCGTCTGCTGCCAGGGTTCCGCCGGATGCACGACAGGCATCGTCACTTCCTGACCGCCGATGGCATTCATCTCTTCACGAAGGATCTGTTCGATCTTCTTCATCGACCGGTGAGCGAGAGGCAGGTACGAAAAGATACCCGCTGCCAGTTGCCGCACATACCCGGCCCGCAGCAGCAGTTGATGGCTCACCACATCCACATCCGCTGGTGCTTCCCGAAGTGTTTCGCCAAAGAGATGTGCGACGCGCATGCTGTATTCCTGTAGGGCACGCTGAGCGTGCCTCTCCTCAATGAGATTCCATCACGTCTTGTGAATGGAAACAATCGTCACCACGTGGTGATGAGCACCAGTCGTGGTGAGGCACGCACAGCGTGCCCTACGTTGTCTTAGTTAGCGACCTTAGAAAGATCACTGGAAAGAAATGAATTTTTTATCATAAATACTACCTGAAACAATACGAATAGTATCATGATGATATCACTCTGATACTAGGAGCTGCCCATGAATGATCGTCGTCTCCGTCTCGCTTCCGGGTGGAGTGGCCTCCTCGGCTTACTCCTCGGACTTGTGGTCATTGGATCGCTGATATACCTGGCTGTCACACTGAAACAGCCATTGTTTCTCTGGGCCATTCTGCCGATGGGCTTGTTCTGGTTCATTGCCGTGTTTGGCTTCATTGTCGTGAACCCGAACCAGGCTTGTGTCGTTCAGCTCTTCGGTAACTACCTGGGGACCATCAACGAAGTCGGGTTCTACTATGGCAACCCCTTCTACTGGCGGACCAAGGTCAGCCTGCGTATCCGCACTTTTGAAACAGGTGTACAAGACAAAGAAGAAGTGAAAGATGCCACCGGTAAAGTGGTGCAACAGGCTTCGCAATCACGTCGCCCCATCAAGGTGAACGACAAGGATGGCACCCCCATCGAGATCGCTGCGGTGGTGGTCTGGAAGGTAGTCGATGCAGCCCAGGCTGTCTTCCAGGTGGATGACTACGAAAGCTATGTCCACACCCAGGCAGATGCTGCCCTGCGAAACCTGGCCAGCCATTACCGGTACGATGCTCCGGAAGATGATGTTTCCTCGTTGCGAGGCCACATCGAAGATGTTGCTGAGAAGCTCAAACTGGTGTTGCAGGAACGGATGCACCAGGCGGGTGTCATCATCCAGGAAGCTCGAATCAGCTACCTGGCTTATGCAGCCGAAATTGCCGCAGCGATGCTCCAGCGACAGCAGGCATCTGCCACGATTGCAGCCCGCAAGCTGATTGTCGATGCAGCAGTCAGCATGGTGGAACATGCCCTGGATGAATTGAACAAACGCAAAGTGGTAGACTTCGATCCCGAACGCCGGGCTGTGATGGTAAGCAACCTGTTGGTGGTTCTCTGTGGCCACCAGAGTGTGCAACCAGTGGTGAATACCGGGACGCTTTACAACTAAAGGAATCGTCAGGATGTCGCGCAAGTCGTTCTTACTGAGGATGGATCCGGCGCTGCTCGCTGCCTTGCAGCAGTGGGCCGCGGACGACTTGCGTAGTTTGAATGGTCAGATTGAGTATCTTCTGAGACAGGCAGTGATCAAGCGAGGAATGAAGATGCCTGAGGGGGAATCAACTGCTGCAGAATCTGAAGCCAGTGATGGCAAAGAGTGATTTTGAACCTGACGATATGTGGTATGATTAACATAAGACTTGGAGGTGCACGATGCCCGTTCATAATTGGTCGAAGGTTGATGCCAATCTGTTCCACCACTTTCATCAAAGATGGTCTATTGCTATTTGCGATGCACTCAATGCAGGATTGTTGCCACAAGGTTTCTCAGCACTGATAGAACAGCATGCACGAGGCCTCGTACCAGATGTACTCACAGTGGAACGTCGGGACCGCAAGCCCTTTGAAGCTTCCGGTGGAACATTGCTAGCCAGCCCACCTCGAACCAAACACGTCATCCAAGGCAAAGAGAAGGCTCTCGCAGCCCGTGCCAACCGCATTGCCATTCGTCATCGGCTGGGTGATGTTGTTTCCCTCATCGAGATTGTCTCCCCCGGAAACAAGAGCAGCAAAGCAGCCATGCGGCAGTTCGTAGACAAAGCTGTTGAGTTTCTCGAAGCTGGTGTTCATCTCCTGATCATCGATCTCTTTCCACCAACTGCTCGCGATCCCTTTGGTATTCATCGGGTGATCTGGGAAGAGTTGTACGAAGAAGATCCGTTTGTCTATCCATCTCATCAACCACTCACGCTGGCGAGCTACATGGCAGGGACCCTCGACCGTTCACCCCAAGCATTTGTCGAACCGATTGGCTACGGCGAAGCATTGCCTGACATGCCCGCCTACCTCGATTCACGCAACTATATCCCAGTGCCGTTGGAGAAGACCTACCAACAGAGTTGGGATGTATGCCCTGCTGACTTCAAGGAAGTAGTGGCATCCGCCAATGCATAGCACGCTATATTTGATCAAGGCCACGAAGTACCACGATCGCCTACCACCTTCCGAAGTATCTCCAGCAGATCATCTCGATAATCCAACCAAGGCACACTTTCACCATTCTTGAGTTCGATGGTGACAACATCAAAACCCATTTCCAACATTGTGTCCCATGAGACTATCTCATGCACACTAATTCGCTCGCCTCGTCCGACACCCCTTACCATTACAATCTCGGAGCCTTGCAATTCGTAGGCATCTTGCGATAGCCGATTGAACCAATTCACAAGTCTACCAAACATCGCTAGTCCTTCACCCGGCGCATCTCATTGCTCGCCACGAACCCCAGCGATTCGTAGAGTGCTCGACCATGCTCACTGGCATGCAGGCTCACCACACCCAGCCCCAACTTTTCACAGTGCTCAATGCACCGTTCTGTCAGCATCCTGGCCAAGCCTTGCTTACGGTGGGCTGGTTCGGTG
>CAYPJB010000362.1:0-4850 GCA_964410845.1 uncultured Bacteroidales bacterium
GTTGTGCTCATGGTGTTGTATCCGTCGCTGCGAATCAGCATGCAGATCTTGAACGCTATCCCCACCGCTTTCATTGGCGGTGTGCTTGCGATCGTCCTGACACGTCAGTCGCTGAGCGTAGCTAGCCTGGTGGGGTTCGTCTCTCTCGGTGGCATCGCGGTACGGAATGGCATTCTGCTGGTGACGCACTACTTTCACTTGATGAAATCAGAGGGTGAGACCTTCAGCCAGGCCATGATCCTGCGAGGCAGCCTGGAAAGACTGGCACCTGTGCTGATGACTGCACTGACAGCAGGCATTGGCCTCATCCCACTCGTCGTCGGTGGAAAGAAACCGGGGCTTGAGATTCTCTACCCTGTAGCGACAGTGATTCTGGGGGGCCTCATCACTTCGACACTGTGCGAGTTCCTCATCCACCCCGGGCTCTTCTGGAAGTTCAGTGGCAAGGATGCCGTCAAGCTGGCCCGAGTGGAGACGAGCGATGCGAAGCTTCTGCAAGAGACCAGCGACGACGTGGAGTGATAACAGCTAAAATTCCTGCATTGATCTGAGTTTTACCAGATTCTCCTGCAGGTGCTGGCGTTCATCATCCGTCATGGGATGCACTGGCTCAGCAAAGACTTCTTCGCAGAGGCCCTGCAGAGCAAGTGCAGTTTTGAGGCCAACGAGCCAACCGTTCGTGCGAGGCACCAGTTGAAGGACATGCTGATGAAACCAGTTCAGCCGTTCAACCAGTTGCTCCTGCAACGGCACGTTCTTGGAACGTAACGCATGAAAGAGTTGTACCAGCAGTTTGGGATAGAGATTAGCACCACCGAGTACGCCACCATTACCTCCCCACGTGACAGCTTCCACAAAGAGCTCTTCCGGTCCCACCATGACGGACCAGCCGGGGCGATCCTGCGCCAACTTCAATAACGACTTGAAGTAGCTTCGATCACCTGAGCTATCCTTGATACCCAGAATCGCAGGTTCCTGCATCGCACGGTGCAACACTTCCATTCCAAGTGAAACCTTCACATGACTGGGCATGTTGTAGAGGTAAAGCGGCAAAGGAAGCTGTGCGATCAGTGTCTTCAGATACTTCCAGATATCTTCCTGATCGAGAGGGAAGTAGTAAGGT
The DNA here is from genome assembly GCA_964410845.1 of uncultured Bacteroidales bacterium. GTDB lineage: Bacteria > Planctomycetota > Planctomycetia > Gemmatales > HRBIN36 > JAEUIE01. The sequence goes on from CAYPJB010000362.1 coordinate 1,124, forward strand.
GCAGTAACGACTACAGCACGAGCACCAGCTTGCGCAGCCACGTGCGCCAGTTTCACTGATTCAACGATGGAAGTATCGCTGATGTTCACCAGCACGGGAACTCGTTGCTCGACAAACAGACACGTCTGCTTTACCAGCTCAGACTTCAATGCATGCGACAGACTGGGGCCTTCGCCTGTGGTACCGAGAACGAAGAAGCCATGCACACCAGCATCCATCTGGTAGGCAAGGAGCTTTTCCAGATGATGTTGATCGAGCTGTTGCTGGGCGTTGAGAGGTGTCACCAGCGGAGGGATAATGCCATGAAGGGCGGACATGATGCTAGTCCTTGGTTGTGGGCTTTTCTCGCCAGAAGGGAAAGAGACGCTTCCAGGATGTAACGTTGTTGCTATCCCTGGTTTCAGTTTTAGGATCCATTGACACAGCGGGGGTGGAGGGAGGTCTCATTGTCGGCGGGGTAGTGCCTTTCAAAATGGCTTGAAGCCCGGAGACCACTTCTGCCATGCTCTGTATACGCTGATTCGGATCCTTGGCTACCATCTTGAGATAGAGCTGATCCAGATACGGTGGCAGGTCGGAACGTATCGTAAGCAAGCTGGGAGCAGTCTTTTTCTGGTGAGCAATCAGTTGCTGCATCACCGTTTTCTCGGGGAACATTGCCTGCCCGGTAAGGACGAAGTACAGCGAACTGCCCAGACTGTAGATGTCCGAGCGATGGTCAGCATGTCGGATACTGATGGCTTGCTCAGGCGACATGTAAGCTGCAGTGCCACGAACAGTGCCATCGAGACTGGTAGCCATGCTGGAGACGCCTCGGGTAAACCTGACGAGCCCCAGATCCAGCACGCGGACACGCCCATCGCTGCCTAGCATGATGTTGCCTGGCTTAACATCGCGATGCACCATGCCCAGACCATGAGCATACCCAAGGCCAGTAGCAGCATCGCTGAAACACTGAAGAGTTGTTTCGAGAGGTTGTGGGCCATCTCGCTCTACTTTTTCTTGTAGGTTCTGACCTTCCACCAGTTCCATAGCCAAAAAGTAGGCACCGTGGTGAGTGCCTGCTTCATACGCCTTGATGAGATGAGGATGATCAAGCTGGGCTGTAGCTTGTATCTCACGCATGAAGCGGACGTAATTCTCACTTTCATCAGATTCAGGTGTAAAGACCTTCAGAGCTGCCATCCGCCCCATAATGCGATGGCGAACCTGGTAGACCATTCCCATACTGCCATGCCCCAATTCGTCGAGCACGACATATTGACCAACAAGCAAGCCTTCACCACGCCCTTCACCGACATGCCCAGCCTGGTATGGTGTCAGGCATCCTGATTCTTCCAGGAGTCGAGAGAGTTTGCTGACATCTTTCAGTTCTTCCGGTGGGAAACCAGCAAGCAGTTCCTTCAACTGGGAACCGGACAAACCCGTGAGAGCCATCATTAATTCGGGGGCAATCGCTAAACCCATCGGCACAGCCTACTCCCTGACAACTACGTTACTCTAGCATAGCGTCAGGAAATAGAAACCCTGTTGTTTGACAGTGTGATTTTCCATTGATGCTGCTGAACTGACTTGAATTGATTCCTTGTTCTTTTCCCGAATGCTTGTTTAATTGTGAGTAGCCATTCTTTACGAACTGGGGACGAACGATGCTACGTCTCGCTCTGTTTTCGATGTGCCTGGTATTGAGCCCAACTATGAGCCAAGCCGAAGAAACCCGCCCAATGACGATCGACGACCTCTTCGCATTCAAGCGAGTGAGCGATCCGCAGGTCAGTCCTGATGGCAAGCTGGTAGTCTATGTCGTCACCACAGTCGACCTGGCAGGGAATAAGAGCAGTTCCAATCTGTATTTGCAATCAACCCAGCCTGGGTCCACTGCCCGGCAACTGACGACCACGACCAAGAAAGACCGCCATCCCCGTTGGAGCCCGGATGGATCCAGGATTCTCTTCGAATCCAGCCGAAGTGGCACTAACCAACTCTGGGTCATCGATCTCTCTGGCGGCGAAGCTCAGCAGATTACCACCATCAGCACCGGTGCAAGCACCGGCATCTGGTCGCCTGATGGCAAGAAGCTGGCCTTCGTATCGACGATCTACCCTGAGTTCAGCACATTGCCATTTGCCGAGAGCGATAAGAAGAACAAGGAGAAGCTCGACCAGGTAGAGAAGAACCCGGTGAAAGCCAAGGTCTTCAGTAAGCTCTTCTATCGTCACTGGGATGAATATGTCGAAGATAAGCGGCAGCATCTCTTCGTTTGCAACGCTGATGGTAGCGATTGCCGGGATGTCACACCAGGCGACCGTGATGCCAACCCCACGTCATCGACCTTCAGTGTGGGCGATGACTTCTGCTTCAGCCCTGATGGCAGCCATCTGCTCTTCACCGCGGTGCCCGCTAAGAACGAGGCATGGAATACGAATTACGATATCTGTCGCGTCAGCATCACCAACAACAAGACCGACTGGGAGACGCTGACAAAGAACCCTGCAGCTGATGTCTACCCCCGCTTCAGCCCTGATGGCAAGCGCATCGCATGGCGTGCTCAGAAAAAAGCCGGCTACGAAGCGGACAAGTGGGATATCATGGTGGCCGACTGCAACCCGGACGGCAGCTTCGATCGCACGCCGAAGAACCTGACCGAGAAGAAGGATGTCTCGGTGGGTGAGTTTGCATGGACACCTTTTGAGGAACTGGTTTTCATTGCTGACGATCAAGGTTCTGCAACACTCTTCAGCGTTTTGATGGATGGTGAAATCAATGTGGGTCTCCGCTTTATGGATGGCCGAGGCAATAAGGCGAACGCATACCCGTCAGGCAAAGTGGGAATGATTGGCTCGCTTTCCTGCAGTAAGAATGGCTATACCTGGACGCACACCCAGGCGCATCTCTCGCGACCACCAGAAGTACACATGGTGCAGTATGACATGAATCCCGGTGGTTCAGGTGTAACTGTTGGTCAACTTTCAACACTCAATACAGCACTGCTCAGCAAGATCGACAAGCCCCACTATCAACCAGCCGAGGTAGAAGTCGAAGGTGGCAAGATGCACATGTGGCTTCTGCTTCCACCCAAGTTCGACCCTTCAAAAAAATGGCCTGTCGCTTACCTTGTCCATGGTGGCCCGCAAGGAGCCTGGGAAGATAGCTGGAGCTACCGCTGGAATCCCATGCTCTGGGCAGCACAAGGCTACGTGGTAGTCCTCCCCAATCCACGCGGTTCAACAGGCTTCGGCCAGAAGTTCACCGACCAGATCAGTGGCGACTGGGGTGGCAAGTGTTATCGCGATCTGATGGCTGGTGTCGACTATGTCGAGAAACTACCTTTCGTTGACAAGGATCGTATCGGTGCAGCAGGTGCCAGTTTCGGCGGCTACATGATGAACTGGTTCGCCGTGAGCACTGGCCGATTCAAGACGCTGATCACCCACTGTTCAGTGTGGAACTTCGAAAGTATGTGGGGCACCACTGATGAACTCTGGTTCGATGAATGGGAACACGCCGGTTTGCCCTGGGAAGTGCCTGGGAAGTACCGTGAATTCTCTCCGCACATCAAAGCAGCTAACCTCGGGAAGTTCAAAACCCCGATGTTAATCATTCACAACGACTACGATTTCCGCTGCCCGATTGGTCAGGGGCATGAACTCTTCAATGCCCTTCAGCGACAGGGCGTACCAAGTCGATTTGTGAACTTCCCCGATGAAGGCCACTGGGTACTCAAGCC
>CAYPJB010000363.1:0-4828 GCA_964410845.1 uncultured Bacteroidales bacterium
TGCCGCTGGCCGGATTACTTTCTTCTGGCTACGCTCGCTGGCTTTTGCGAGGAACTGCTCTTTCGTGGCTGGCTACAACCTTACCTGGCAACATGGATGCCGGTCTGGGCTAGTCTGCTTCTCGGCGGGTTGATCTTTGGGCTCTGTCACCTGCTCACCTCAGCTTATTTCATCATTGCCTGGATCATTAGCATCTATCTTGGGCTGTTGCTGGTCTGGTCTGACAACTTGCTGGTGCCCATGGTCACGCATGGTGTCTACGATCTGATTGCACTCTTTGTTGTCATGTGGCCACAATCGAAAGCAACGGAAATCCCTGTATCAGTTTCTGCAGACGAGACATTGCAGGACACTGTTCAGTAGTTGCGGAAGTTGGGTAGCCCTAAGATAATTACATGTCTGAATCGCAAGATGTGTTGTCACTGTTTCACCCCACGGTATCAGCCTGGTTTCGTGAGAAAGTTGGTACGCCAACACCTCCGCAAGTGCAGGGCTGGCCCAGTATTGCAAAGGATCAGAATACACTCATCCTGGCGCCGACTGGGTCGGGCAAGACCCTGGCAGCTTTTCTGGCATGTCTCGACAAGCTATGGAAAGAGCCAGATCGTGAACCAGGCGTCAAGCTGCTTTACATATCGCCTCTCAAAGCCTTGAATAACGATGTCTATCGCAACTTGCATGTGCCACTGCTGGGAGTGCAACAGACTGCCGATCGGTTAGGAAGTAAACTTCCTTCCATTTCGGTAGGCCTTCGTACAGGCGATACCACTACTCAGGAACGACAGAAGCAACTGCGCAAGCCGCCCGATATCCTGATCACAACACCCGAGTCGCTGCATCTCTTGCTTACCTCCAACGGACGCAAGATTCTCTCCGGCATCCGCTGGTGTATCATCGATGAAATTCACGTGCTCTGTCCGAATAAACGGGGTGTTTTTCTGGCGATGCTGCTTGAGCGACTGCAGCATATCAACATTAGTGGTGAATTTGTTCGCATCGGTCTCTCAGCAACACAGCGGCCGCTCGAAGAGGTGGCACGATATCTGGGTGGGCTGCGTTATTCGCAACAGGATGGATTGCAACCGAGGCCGGTCAACATCGTTAATGCCGGGCAGCGCAAGCAACTGGACTTGCAAGTCGTCAGTCCGATCGAACGTTTTGGTCCACTTCCCGAAAAGAGTGTCTGGCCGTCAATTTACCGTTACCTGCATGACCAGATCAATCAACATCGCTCGACGATCATCTTTGCCACCAATCGCCGGGCTGTGGAGCGTATTACTACTGCGGTCAATGAAGTACATGAGGAGTGGAATCTTGCCAGGCCACCTGAAGAACAATTGATTCATGCTGATGGATTCATTCGGGCTCACCATGGTTCCGTCTCCCTGGAGATGCGCCGCCAGACGGAACAGATGCTGAAAGAAGGTCGACTGGCTGGTGTGGTATCGACAGCATCGCTCGAACTGGGAATCGATATGGGGGCAGTAGATCTTGTTTGCCAGGTGGAATCGTCAGGCAACATAGCTCGTTCCATGCAGCGTGTGGGCCGGGCAGGTCACCTTGTAGGCGGGCAATCTAAAGGCAGATTGATTCCCAAAACCTTGCCTGATCTGCTGGAACAGGCAGCTCTTGCACGGGCTATGACGAAAGGCGCTGTTGAGTCACTGCGTGTGCCCGGTGGTTGCCTTGATCTGGTAGCGCAGCAAGTGATTGCCATGGTAGCCATGGAAAGCTGGCATGTGCCTCAGTTGTATGCCCTGCTCAGGCAAGCGTACCCACTCCGCGACCTCACGCCAGAAGCTTTTGAAAACGTTCTGGAGATGATCACTGGTCGGTTCCCCGCTGAATCGTTTCAGGAGCTGCGGGCTCGCATCACCTGGGATCGTATTCACAATCAGCTGCATGCCTTGCCTGGCAGTAAACAACTGGCCCTCGTCAACGGTGGGACCATTCCTGATGCTGGCCAGTATCCCGCCTACATTGCAGGTACTACCAACCGCATTGGAGAGCTGGATGAAGAGTTCGTCTTCGAACGGCGTGTGGGCGATGTCTTTACACTGGGCACATCCACATGGCGGATCGAATCGATTGAAACCGACCGCGTCACCGTGAGCAGGGCGGAGGGAATGCCATCACTGATGCCCTTCTGGCGTGGTGAAAAGATGGGCCGCAGCCGGGAACTGGGCGAGGCCATGGGCGAACTCATTGAAGAAACAGTTGCTCAGCTAGCCAACGATCAATCTGCGACAAAAGCTTGGCTCCAGCGAGAGTGTCATCTGGATGCTAACGCTGCCCAGAACCTGGTGGACTATCTCAAGAAACAGATCGAAACCGCCGGGGTGGTGCCCGGTCGGCAGACTATCCTGTGTGAAGCGTTTCGAGATCAGGTAGGCGACTGGTATCTTGCTGTGCTTTCCAGTCTGGGAAGTCGTTTTCATCTGACGTTACGGTATGCCATCGAGTCTCTCTGGCGTGAGCTGTATGGTTATCAGCCTTATGCTCTGCATCATGATGATGGTGTGTTGCTCAGGCTGGTGGATCAAGGCGATCCTCCACTGGATCTTCTTAAAAAGTTGAACCCTGAGACGATAGAAAACCGTGTGCTGCAGGAACTGGCGGAGAGCGCGCTTTACGCTATTCGGTTTCGTCACAATGCAGCCCGGGCACTCATGCTGCCAATCAACTCTCCACAAAAGCGGGCTCCATTGTGGTTGCAAAGGCTGAAATCACGAAACTTGCTGCAGATTGCCCGCAAGCACCCGCGGTTCCCCATCGTCCTGGAGACCTGTCGAGAGTGCTTACATGATCATCTCGATGTCGATGGCCTGATCGATGTTGTCACCAGGCTTCGTGATGGTCGTATGCAGTTGGTGACACGTCGGGCCGAGGTGCCTTCGCCATTCGCCTCTCAACTGCTCTTCAGTTTTACTGCGGCATTCATGTACGACTACGACAAGGTGGAGTTGAAAGGCGAAGCCGCCAAGGCGAACATCGATAAGACTTTGCTCGATCAGTTGATATCGCCGGAAGCTTATGATCATCTGCTTGATCCTCGGGCTATCGATCAAGTTGACAAACGACTCCAGGGAGTTGGTCTGCTGCCTCGCACCGTGGAAGAATTATCAGAATGGATACGACGACTTGGTGATGTACGTGATAGTGAACTGGATGAATCGCTGGCCCCGTTAGCCAGGATGTTGGAAGAGCAGGGTAGGCTAGTCCGATGGAATTTGCCTGCATTGGGGGAAACCCGATGGATTCTTGCCGAAGAAGCTGGGCAATATGCTCTTTGCAGCAAGATGATTGCTGGAGAGCAATCAGATGAAGCTGAGGAAGCAACACGGCATATTGTCCAGCGTTACCTGTTCACTCACGCATTGGTTGGCCTGGAAGACGTGCAACAACGCTTTCCGTTATCCACCGACTGGTTGGAACAGACACTCAAGAGCTGGTCACGTTCTGGAACGCTGGTGTCGCTGGAAGCCTGGGGTGACACGCCGAGTGTTCTCTATGCTGCGCCGAACAATCTTGATCAGGTGCAGCGACAAAGCCTTGCTCTCCGACGCAAGGAAATTCCAACGGTTCCAGCTGCGACCTTTGCAGCATTCGTCCAGCGCTGGCAGGGGTTGCTTGATGACAGCAATATCGGTGGTCCCGAGAGTTTAAGACAGACCCTGGAAAGACTGCAAGGGATATGCTTGCCTCGTGACCTGTGGGAAAAACACATCCTGACGAGGCGTGTGCCAGGCTACCAGGCTCGCTGGTTGGATGACATTATTCTCTCTGGCGAATGGTGCTGGGTGGTTCTGCCCGCGAAGGAAAAGGAGAGTAAAGATCTGTGTGAAGAGGTTTGCTTCCTTCGTCGCGATCAGCTTGTTCATTACTTCACGCCGGAGGTTGGAACACTCTCGCCACTGGAAGCCCGTGTCAACGATGCCTTGCAGAGTAAAGGAGCTATGTTCCTGGTGGATCTGGCCCATGTGATCAATGCCAGTCCCAGTGAGGTGAAGAAAGCGCTTTGGCAACTAGCGGATCGTGGTCTGGTGACGAATGATCGCTTCGATGTTGTTCGTCGACTGGAACAAGATCTCTCAAGTGCAGAGAAACCTCTTCATAGAGCCAATCTACGAGCGATGAGGCAACAGCGGATACAACACCCGGAAGGGCGATGGTCTCTCATTCAATGGGGCCAACCTGATGCTGAGAAGCGGGCTCTATATCAGGTACAATTGCTTCTGGAACGCTATGGCATCATTAGCAAGGATTTAGCTGCTCTCGATAGTGCATTGCTTCCCTGGCGTGTGCTGTATGAAGTGCTCAATCGATTGGAACTTGCAGGCGAAGTACGACGAGGGTACTTCGTGGAAGGGCTTTCGGGTGCTCAGTTTGCTTTACCCGAGGCAGTTGAGGAGTTAACGAAGGAATTGAAATTGCCACGTGCATCACAGCCGATGCAACTGTTGCATGCTTATGATCCTGCCAATCTGTATGGCCCAGCAGCTCCGCTGGGTTGGCCGCTCTCTACCGATGCAGGCGCTAACTGGGCCAGACGTTCGAGTAACTGGCTGGTAACGCAAGCAGGGCAGATAATTCTTGCCATTGAGAATCATGGAAAACGATTGTGGCCTAATCCACAAGCCAGTTCAGAACAGTTGTTCCAGGCTTTGCAGCAAATGCCTGCCATGCTGCAACATGGTCACGGAGTCGATATCCGTGCCAAGCTGGTGGTGGAGGAATGGAATGGGTCGGCAGCTACCAGGTCGCCAGCACGAGAGCTGTTGGAATCAATAGGTTTCGTGCATGACTATCATTCCATGTGCTGGTACGC
>CAYPJB010000364.1:0-4817 GCA_964410845.1 uncultured Bacteroidales bacterium
GTCCCTTCACCAAAGAAAAGGTGATCGTGGACCCCGGGCTTCATGTCTTCAATGTGAATGTTCCAGAGATATGGTTTCCATTCTTCTATGATGGCAGGAATCTCTCCATCGTTCAGGCAATGGACATGCCCTACGTCGAGTGTCAGTCCGAAGTGGCTGTGATTCACTTCGCGATGCAGCCTGGAGAATTCCTCCATTCGAGAGATGAACATGCCTGGTTCAGGCTCGAAGGCCAGTCGCACTCCTTTCAGTGCTGCTTGTTCAGTTAGCCACGTACAACAATTAATAAGACGCTGCCAGTAGACTTCGATGGTTTCATTTGAAGTAGGTTTGCCGGACCAGAAGCTTACCGCATCCGCACGTAAATAGTGAGCATAGTCGATAGCACGCAGGAGCATGCCCATACGTTTGTCTCGCTCTCCCGGATCAGCATCCAGTAACGTCGGCTGATGCTTGCGGTAGGGATCGAGCAAGAACCGTGCTCCGGTTTCAATGACGCAGTTCATGCCGAATACCGTCAGCAACCGCTTTACTTCTTCGAGAGCAGGCTGGGGATCGGGGGCAAACGGATTCAATGCATGATAATCGAGTGTGATGGCCACTGAACGGTAGCCCAATTCTCCAAGAATGCGAATGGCATCAGGCAGGCGATGATGGGCAAAACCATTTGTGTTGTAACCAAGTTTCATGCGTAGTTGTCGAGCTTCCTGGCAACCTTACGCCTTGGTTAGCGAGAGCAAACGCCAACCAACGCAGCCGAGCTAGAATTAACGAGAGTTCAATCGCTCAAGAATAGCTTGTGAAAGCTGGGTTGTCGTCAAATTACCACCTAGATCTTTCGAGCGATGACCCGCGGAAATCACATCGTCAACAGCCTTCTCGATAAGCTGCGCTTCCTGTTCCAGGTTCAGCGAGTAGCGGAGCATGAGTGCGGTGGAGAGAATGGTGCCAATCGGGTTGGCGATTCCTTTTCCAGCAATGTCTGGAGCCGACCCGTGAATCGGTTCGTAAAGTCCAGGGCCACCGGAACCGAGCGAAGCAGAGGGAAGCATGCCCATTGACCCTGCCAGCACTGAGGCTTCGTCCGTGAGGATGTCGCCAAACATATTCTCAGTGACAACCACATCAAAACTGCTGGGCCCTGTGACTAGACGCATAGCGGCAGTGTCCACCAGCATGTGTTCCAGTTGTACGTCAGGATAGCGTTCCCCTACCTTGGTGGTCACCTGTCGCCAGAGACGTGAAGAATCAAGCACGTTGGCTTTATCTACCGAGGTGACCTTTTTGCGACGGCCTTTGGCTAAGCGAAAAGCGAGATCGACCACTCGTTCAATTTCGAAATCAGCATACTCAAGCGTGTCGACTGCCCGTTCATACCCGGCTGCAGTTTTCTCGCGGAAGCGTGGTGTGGCGAAGTAGAGCCCGCCTGTGAGTTCGCGAATGACCAGAAGATCCACCCCGGCGAGCTTTTCGGGTTTGAGTGGCGAGGCATCGACGAGTTTCGGATGTACCTTGACCGGTCGCAGATTGGCGAAGACACCCAGCCCTTTGCGCAAGGCCAGCAGGCCCATTTCTGGTCGCACCTTGGCGGTGGGATCATCCCACTTCGGACCACCGACTGCACCTAATAGCACGGCATTACTTTGCTGGCAGGCTTTGAGTGTTGCATCAGTGAGCGCGGTTCCATGGGCATCAATAGATGCCCCGCCGATGTCATGTTGTTCCGTGGTGATGGTGTGTCCCGTCTTCAAGGCGACGAGTTGGAGCACTGCCAGTGCACACGCGGTAACTTCGGGGCCAATACCATCACCGGGGAGAACGACGATGTGAGCTTGCATGATGGATCCATTCGAAAAGGAGGGATTGCTTAAGCTGCGATGTTGACCGTGTCCCCTAACTTCACAGCCTGTTCTTCAGCCAGACAGATGGCGAGGGCATCACGTCCTAGTTTGCCATCAAGTATGGATGAAGCTTTGTTCTGCTGAACCGAATGCACGACATCGGTGATTTCATTGACGAAAGCAGCCAGTGGATCACCTGATCCGGGGATCGTTACTTTCTCCACGGAACCATCTGCTTTGAGCAGAGTAAGTGGTACGCCAAGTGAATCGAAAGCGAGAGTGGCCTTCTCCATCATTAATGTGTAGCCGTGCGAAAAGCCCCACCCAGACTGGTAAAGAGCACCACTGGCTGCAGTCATGCAGGCTTTGTCTGGGTAAAGATATTGCGATTCGACATGCTGCACGACGCCCGTTTCGTCAACCACTCCCGCACAGCGTACGGCCTTCGGTGTTCCGTGCAGTAGACACATGAAATGATTGTCGTGAATATGCAGATCAACCACTGGCCCATCAGCCTGTGGCCCTTTTCGCCAGGTGGGTTTGCAAATCAGCCGGCGAAGATGGGCAGCAATGAGCTTGCCACCAACACCACTGCGAACGAAGTGAAGTGCATACTGGAACTCGGGAAAGAACGGAAGCACCTGACCGACGAAGTATTGCTTCTTCGCTTTCTGTGCTGCTTTCAGGCAGGCATCAGCTTCAGGAAGAGTGAGCGCGATGGGCTTCTCAACGAATACATGCTTCCCAGCCTGGAATGCCTCCTGAGTCCACTTCGCATGCATCTCAGTAGGAAGGCAGATGTCCACGAGGTCAATCTCACCATCTTTGAGTAACTGATGGTAGTCTTCATAACAGCGTACGCCTGACAGGTCCATCTGGGTGCCACGAGGGCCGAAATTGCCCTGAATTCCTGTCCAATCGCCAGCCCGCTTTTGAGGGTCCTGTTCGCAGAGGGCGACCACCTTAACCCCTGGTACCTGCTGATAGGCCAGGTAATGAATCATGCCCATGAAGCCTACGCCAACGAGACCGACACGTACCATGACTCGCCCCTTGTAACCGGGATGTCTTCCCGCACCATTACTATACTGTTATGGCTTGAATACGTCGGCAAGAAGAGGAAATGATGCAACACAACATCGTCAACATCGCCATCGTGGTCCGCAATTACGATGAAGCCATCCGTTACTACACCGACGTGATGGGTTTTGCATTGGTCGAAGATGAGCCACGTGAAGCAGGCAAGCGATGGGTACGAGTGCAACCTCGAGGTGGTAACGGGCCTGCGCTACTGTTAGCCCAGGCTGCTTCACCATCTCAGGAAGCAGTAATTGGCAACCAGACTGGCGGTCGGGTCTTTCTCTTCCTCCATACAGATGATTTCTGGCGTGACTATCATCGTTTACAATCACATGGGGTTTCCTTTTTGGATGAACCTCGCTCGGAAAGTTATGGCACGGTTGTGGTGTTTCAGGATCTCTACGGTAACAAGTGGGATTTGATTCAACCTGCGCCAGAGAGCCAACAGATTCGCGACTTCAGCGAGAAGAATGAGAAATTTTGAAATGAAGACAGTGGTATTCTCAAAGTAATGTCTGGGGAAGACCGATAAAATGGACGGGGAACCGTCTGTCATAGCTATTGTCATCGCCCGCCTGCGATGCGAGAGGCTAACAGCCGTTAACAGTAACTGTTAACGAACGTTAACACCAGAGCGTGTGGCCTGCAGTTTCCCGTCAACTCTGGAGGAAGCAGGTAGAAGAGTCGATCAGCTGTAAGTCTTGAATAATTCAAGGGTAATGGCCGGCGACGAAATGCCAGTGAGAGCAAATGACCTTTTGGCATGCATTCTGCTTACTGAATCGAGAGCGCTTTGCAGTTCGGGGAATCGTGTCCTCCCCTCCTTGCAGTCCTACGGATTGGGGTTGCAGGTTACTGTAAAGTCGGATATCACGGGGGTCATGTGTTTCTGACAGGAGGTCTGGTGCACATGCGGAATTTCATCTGCAAGTTGTGGAATGATGATCGTGGCGCTCTGATTGCAACAGAGTGGGTTTTTGTTTCAACGATCATGGTGATCGGTGTGGTAGCGGGTCTCAAATCAGTTCAACAAGCTGTTGTGACTGAATTGGAAGACCTGGCCAATGCTGTAGGCTCACTGAGTCAGTCCTACACATTCTCTGGAACTAGTGGATGCGCAGCATCAACAACTGGTTCTCGCTTCGCTGACACAGTTCACACCGTGAACGTGACGACGAATGCACCAGAATTCAACTCCGCCGCTGGCGCTGCCTCTGTCTGTCCAGACTAAGGCAAAAGTCAGACTTGACCTCCTGTAGTAGTATCAATCCTGATCCTACCGCGGCGGACACGTTATGCGAGCGATCATCAGGCTACCTCCGGGTGGCCTGTTTTCGTGTTAATCTGTGACGTTCTTACCATCTCTGCCGTGCCTGCTGGCGCGATGTGGCAGACTCCTCCGATTAGACAAACCTTTCCGAGTGACAAAGCTCTTCCACCTGGAGAAGATGGACTGCATCGCTGTTTTTCAGGGTGCAGATCATGCTGGCTCTCGTTGCCTGGTGCCTGGCCTACGTTCAGGATTGTCCCGATTGTCATCGTACACCTGAGGTGGAACCACCTGTGGTGGCGCTCAAGGTGCATACGGCCCAGAAAGCTGCCGAGTCGGGTTTGCTGGTGTACGATGTCGTCCTGACCAATCGTGCAGATGCCAAAGCATTCGATGTCAAAGTGAAGTTGGAGTTGCCTGACAAGACTACGTTGCAAAAGAGCAGTGTTGAACCTGTAGTTCAGCAAAACCTGTTAACGTGGAACGTGGGGACGTTGCCCGGAAACTGTCAGCGCAGTTTCCAGGTGACGTTGAAAACCACGTCGGATGGCCCAGTGGATGCCTGCTTCCGAGTTAGTTACGAACATGGCGTGTGTGTAACAACAACGGCTGCTTGTAAGCCTAAG
>CAYPJB010000365.1:0-4813 GCA_964410845.1 uncultured Bacteroidales bacterium
AGCAGCAACAGGTATTTTCATCACTCCATATTGTGCAGGTTCCATTTGCGTATAACGCAAATCCAGACCTGATTGTCGAGCTGGTCCAGTCGGATTATGGCAATGTGCACAGTTGATATCGAGCCAGGCTTTAGCACGGTCGTGCAATGATCCAGTTGCTGGATCATTCCAGATGGGGATCGATGCAACTACGACCTTCTGGTTCAACTGTTTGAATAGTGCATCAGCATGAAACAGATTTCGTGGCTTGGGACCAATTGGTTCATTGCTGTTCCCATGACAGCCTTTACATTGGTTGGCATTTGGAACGATGTAGGCATTGGACATCGACTTGCCATCGAAATGGGTCCAGTCGGTATTCACGACTTTGCCTGTCAGCTTCAGCATGGCTTCCGTTTGTTCATCATTCCATACATAGCTCACGCCTTGCCAGCCATCGCGCTGCTTTTTCAGGATGCGAGTCTCGATGAGACGCTTGCCCCGTTCTGGATGCCTTTGATCTTTCGGATAGGCAAAGGTCTTGGCGATGATCGTATTGACCGGGAAGTCCAGTGTTTCGTCGTTGCTTCGATATTCAGGATGTGTCCCTTCAGGCAGCTTGATGAACCGGAACTTCAAAGTGTAGTCTGAGAAAAGGGGCGTTCGTAATTCATAGGAAAAGACACCACTTGCTGGTAGTTGCTGTGCCAATGAGCCAGCAAACAGACCTAACTCGGATAGTTTTTCAGGTAGTTCTTCATCGGTAGCATCAGAAGGAATTACTGGTGCCGCAGGCCGACAGCCAACGAAGAAAACGAGCAGCCCGGTGATGAGCCAGGTTCGTACGAAACCCATCATTGCTGTCCGGAAGTGAGTTCAACAACAGGAAGGCTGGGTAGGGTGCCTTCGAAAGATGCAGTGGTGCGTTCGATCTTCGGCTTGGAGAGAGCATACGTCAGAATGCTGCCGCCTTTATAGTTGATGTTGGCAAAAGTAGCTGATCCGTTCTTGCTCAAGCGAAGGTTCAGATTATCAGGAAGCTTGCCATCCACCATTTTCGCGGGATCGTGATTGCCATCATAGAGGATGTCGGGCATCGGCTTGCCGAGGATAGCACCCAGGCCGATGCCTAGTTCGCCACTGGGCTTGGCCCCGTTGCTGGTAAAGACATTATCATGCACGAATATCCCTTCGGGGTAAGGATCGTAATCCTTGTCATTAATGGGCTTTTGTGTCAGGTGGAAGCTGATGATCGCCAGGCCCGATGTCTGGTTATCCTTGACTTGATTCTCGAAGCATTCCACTTTGTCTGTTGCCAGAATCATCATGCCGGTGCCCGGTGGAACAGTAGCAACGATGTTGCCTGCTGGTGCAAAGTTATCATGGTTGTTCCCGACGACCATGTTCTTGAAGACCCGAACAGAATGGCCATTCTTGGCTGGCAGATTTGGCAGATCAAAGACAAGGATGCCACCAGTGTTATTGGTGCAGATATTCTCATACACATCTACATTGATGGAGTTTTCAACCTCAATGCCAGCAACGTTCCTGCTGGCTTTACAGCCCCGAACTATCACATGCTTCGATTGCCCAACATAAATTCCTGCATCAGATGCACATTCCGCTTCACAGTTCTCAAGGAGGACGTTTTGGCACTGTACAGGGTAGATGCCATACCCGCCGTTGGTAGGCTTGGGGCCACCCGTCCAGCGAGTACGTACGGATTTGAACGTTACATTGTTGCCACCCACTACTTTCAGTGCATCGCCTTTGGTGTCTTCAATGGTCAGGTTCTGAATGGTGAAGTCACCCACGCTTACCAGTAATCCCTCTTTCCCCTGATCCTGCCTGGCAAAGGAGAGGATGGTCTTATCCATGCCAGCCCCTTCGATCGTGACACCGGCCTGTGTAAGTGACAAACTGCCAGTGAAGTGGTATATCCCCTCTGCCAATTGGATGATTGTGCCGGGTTTCGACTTAATTAGAGCGCTGAGCAGGTTTTCCTGTATTTCAGGGCCGGGCTCCAGCTTGATTATCTTATTTGCTTGTGAGCCAGTTTTTTTGACCGATGGCGTTGCTGGTTGACAGCCTGTCAGGCTCATCACGGCGACAATAACCAACGCAGGAAAGAGGTAACGAAACAGCATGGATCACCAGAAGAAAAAAGAGTGGTGCCGGTAAGAGCCTACTTGATCTACGAACGCTTCGCTAGTCGTGTTTAGGGAAACAGTGAGTAATGTTGAATAAAGTAGCTTATCGCCTCATAAACCAAGTAATGCCTTGATCCTGCCGAAGAAACTCACCATGACATACCGCTCAGGATAACGTGAGTATTCAATCAGCATGGCTGCAATGTGCGGACAAACGCCATGCTTGCCAATGGAGCACGAACAGAGTGCTTCTTCAATTCGCCCTTCAAGTACTTCGACTTGAACCCGGTAGTAATTGACGCCGTGCCGTTTTCCTTCGCAGACGGCTCGAACGGAATTGCCTCGACGATGCTGGCGATGCAGCAGGTGCTGTTCAACATATTTCAAGCCGCGATTGAACTGTACCTCGCCAACCCAACTATGGATGATGCTTTCAGCAATCGGGCTATGGTGATGGAGGCTTCGATTCTTTCGGGACATGAGATTAGCAGTATCCAAGGCAAACTTCACAATGTGTAGAATTCTTCTTAATTACGATATCGTTGAATGTAACCGTTTAAAAGGTCTATTGGTTTTGTTCAGCCAGGAAGATTGTTGCTGCGGTGGCATAATCGGACACAAATTTGTTCCACCCGCTCCAGACAGTTCGTTGGATTGGCGAACTGCCTGCGTTCTAGAAACAGCCAGCGGAGCCAGTTACTGAGGCTCACAACAAGTCCTGTATGAGCCAGTAGACGTGCCAGGCTTTGGCAGGTTTCACTTCGATCGTGGTATCTATCAAAACAATCAAGCAGGGATCTGGAAGTTGTCAGCGAATAGGAACTGATGAGCCTGGCTAGATCCTGCGCTGGATGATCGATTCTCGCACCTCCGAAGTCGATGATACCAGTGACCATGTCATTCTGAAAGAGTACATGGTCTGCCCAGATGTCTGCCAGACAGGGCTGCAGTACCACTTTTCGAGTGAGCCAGGGGGATAGCTTGAGCAGTGCTTCCGGGATGAGTCGCTTGAGTAGATAAACACTTTGCTGACAGAGTGGCAAAGGGTTACGTTGTAATCGGTCCCAATCATCATCTTTCCAGGCTGAGAGTCGCTGATATTGCAGTAGGACTGCTGGACACGGGGCTTTTGAAGTTGACTGAAGCCCTCGCCAGATGGAATGCAACATATCCAGTTGCCGGATTGCCTGTTCCAGCTGCAGGTCGCTTGGATCATTCACAGGTTTGCCTGGCATCCAAGTTACCAGATCCCACAGATTGTTGTGCTCGACAACCGTTGCACCTGATGCAGTTGGATGGATACAAGGCACATTACGCATGCCGTTACTACTAGCAGTCTGCATCCATTGATGAATTGTGGTGAGCGGAGTGTACGCAGGTTGCCCCGGTGGCCAGCGTTTGAGTGCAAAACCTGTAGACGGAGCATCGCGTGAAGTCACTTTCCAGACGGTAGCACCGGAGAATCCCGCAGGTACTTCAGCACAATCGATGGCAAATGGGGAGAAGCCAAACTGCCTGAGAACAGCCAGTGCTGGCGAATTTCCATCAGATGCTGCTGTTCCGTTCATCTGCATGCTCTTAGAATGTCGCCACCTGACATTATTCTAGGAGTCTGGCTGATGCGATCCTGCTTTACACTGTTGACGATTCTTCTGAGCTTCTCCGTGGCTTCCGCCGATGACTTCTTTAATGGCAAAGACCTCACCGGCTGGAAAGGGCTGCCTGAACATTGGTCAGTGAAAGATGGCATGATCGCGGGCACTACACAGCCCAAGGGTATCAAGTTCAATACCTTCCTCTGCAGCGAGAAGGAGTATTCCAACTTTGAGCTCTCGTTCAAGGTGAAGTTGAGTGCTTCTGGCAACAGTGGTGTGCAGGTGCGTTCCAGGATCATTGATCCAAAGAAGTTCGTGGTTGGTGGTCCACAGTGTGATATGGGCCAGCAATATTGGGGCAGCCTGTATGGTGAACAGTTCGGCGGCATGATGAAAGCCTCCGACGCTGCTAAAGTGAAGAAGGTTGTCAAAGTAGGCGAGTTCAACGATTACTACCTCCGCTGTGATGGCAAGCATGTCACCATCAAGATCAATGGCGAAACCATGCTGGATGGCGAGTTTGCCAAGATGCCTGAAAAGGGTATCATCGCTTTCCAGGCCCACGGCGGTGCTGCCATGGATGTGGTGTTCAAGGACATCGTCTTCAAGGAATTGAAGTAACAGGTATGGCCGACCGCCTTCGTCACGAACAAGAGTTCCATGACCAACAGGCAGCAGAACGCCGCGAGGGCTGGGCAGCAAACCCAGCTCTTTTGCGTTTTGATGATGCGGAATACCTCGATCATGAACCGTGGGTACGCCCAGCGATGGCCAAACTCGGGCCCCTCGCTGGCAAACGCATTCTCGACTTCGGCTGCGGTCACGGCATGGCTTCCACCTGCCTGGCCCGCGCTGGGGCGGAGGTGCTGGCATTTGACCTCTCTGCGAACTATGTGCAGGAAGCAGTCGCCCGGGCACAAGCCAATGGCGTGAGTATCCAGGGATTCGTTGCCGATGGGGCCAAGTTGCCGATCGCCAGTCAAAGTCTGGATGGCATCTGGGGTGTTGCGATCCTGCATCACCTGGATATGGAACAGGCAGCTCTCGAGATTCGCCGAGTGCTTCGTCCCGGTGGGGTCGCAGTCTTTT
>CAYPJB010000366.1:0-4803 GCA_964410845.1 uncultured Bacteroidales bacterium
GATGCTTCGCTCAATGTAGAGAAACCTAACTATTACGAAGTGTTTGAGAATTGGGAAGCGGCCAGGGTGGAGTTGGAGAAGCTTCGAGGCAAGCACCCCGAGAGCCCGGAAGCTGCTTTGGCTCGGGATAAGCTGGAGTACCTTGAGGCAGGCAACTACTATCGCATGGGCAAGGAAGTGCTGGGAACCGAACCCCTGGCCAATTGGGGAAATGCCTTCAAGAAGGGCTACGAAAAGCTCTATGAACTGAAATCCCCGCAGGCTCGCGTCTTTCAGGATAAGGCCCGCAAGGAACTCATCGAGTTTCATGCTCCCATACTACTGGCGGAAGGGAAGGCAAAGTACGATCTGAACAAAGAGGAAAGCTGGCCCGAAGCGTTCAAGAAACTGAGCATGCTCAAGCAATTCTATTTTGAATCATCGCTGGCAAAAGAAGGCAATGACCTGCTGAACCGCCTGATCAAGCATCAGACTGCCCTGGAAGGGTTGCGCAAGAAAAACATCCTGAGTGACAACGAATGGAAACGGACAGCCAGCAAATTTGAATTCCAGGCAACGCAGGCACTGAACGACGAACTTCAAGGCAAGCCCGAAGAGGCCCTTGCCAAGTGGAAGATACTCAAGGAAGAAGGCTACAAGATGGCCGACGAGAAGAACAAGTTCGTCGATGTTGCTGAATATCGCCCCTGGATCCAACTCGCAGAAGCGAAACTGGAAGCGTTCAGTAAGTCGAAGTCGCAGTGATTGTAGTCATCACACTACGTTGTCATGACAGCGTTGATGAGAGTACATCCCATGCTCCCCTCTACCCAACGGGGAGAGGGGCCGGGGGTGAGGGGATTCTTTTCGTGTTCAACCAATTTTTTGATTCTTCCAAGATGCTGAGTCATCATGCATAGGACTCTCACCATCGCTGTCATCACGACGGAGCGTGATGACTACTATCCTTTCATCGCATCATAGGCTGCGAGTGCATTATTCCTTGCCTCGGCATGATCCACTATCGGTCGTGGGTACGTCTTCCCCAAAACTACCTTGGCCTCAGCTAATACCGTCGAAGGTGCTGTCCACGGAGCATGCACATACTTGTCAGGCAGCGTCGCCAGTTCCGGAACCCAGCGACGGACGTACGCCCCGTCAGCATCAAAACGTTCCCCTTGCTGCATCGGATTGAAGACGCGGAAGTAGGGAGCAGCATCAGCTCCGCAACCGGCGGTCCATTGCCAGCCTAACGTGTTGCTGGCGAGGTCGGCATCGACGAGCGTATCCCAGAACCACTCCGCCCCTCGTTGCCAGGGGATGAGCAGGTGCTTGACAAGAAAGCTGGCCACCACCATGCGGACACGGTTGTGCATCCAGCCCGTGGTCCATAGTTGTCGCATGCCTGCATCGACGCTGGGATAGCCGGTTTGCCCTCTCTGCCAGGCGCGTAACTTCGTACGATCTTCTTTCCACGGGAACTTCGTGAAGTCGGCCCGTAGTGGCTCCTTCGGCGTATGAGGGAAGTGGTACAGCAGATGATACGCAAACTCGCGCCAAGCTACTTCCTTCAGATAGACTTCCGTTTGTTCCTGATAGCGTTTGGTCTTGTCAGCTTGTCGTAACTTCTGCACCTCGTGCCAGATTTGATTCGGGCTGATCTCGCCGAAATGCAAGTATGGGGAGAGCCGACTGGTGCCATCAATCCCGGGATGGTCTCGCTGATCCTTATAGTCGCCCACCGCTGCACTGTTGAACCATTCCAACCGTTCCAGTGCCGCTGTTTCACCCGGCTTCCACGCATCATAAAACCCGGTATCCCACTTGATGGTAGGCAAAAGTTTCAGCTTGTCGAGAGGAAGTGACACTGGCCACTTACCAGGTGCGGATATCTTCTTGGGTAGGGGCAGTGGCTGACGTGGTTCCGGCAGTGCCTGATACGCCTTCCACATCGGAGTGTAAACCTGGTAAGGCTTCCCCTCCTTCGTCTTTACTTCCCACGGTTCGAGCAGTACCGAACCGTTGAAACTTTCTGCAGCAATACCCTGCTCTTTCAGAGCCGCTTTGATCTTCTCATCCCGCTGGATGATCGCTGGTTCGTAGCGCCGATTCCAGACCACCCGGGTGATGCCAGCTTCTTTGATGAGCTTCTCCAACTCTTCCAGCGAGTTGCCATGACGTAGCACCAATTGCGAACCCTTGGCTCGCAGACTCGCATCCAGCGAAGCCAGCGAATGATGCAACCACCACTTGGATGCCCCGCCTGGCTCCCAGGGGTGCTCTTCCTCGGGAGCATAAATATAGACCGGCACAACGACATCACCCTGCTGCACCGCATGGTGCAAAGCAGGGTGATCGTGTAGTCGTAAATCCTGTCGAAACCAGACGAGGGTTGGCATGCAAACTAACTCTTCATCAATGACCGCAGCACATACGGCAAAATGCCTCCGTTACGGTAGTATTCGACTTCCTGCGGAGTATCGATTCGCACGGTGGCGGTAAATGAGGTTCTTTTCCCATCCGCAGCCGTCGCCAGCACGATGACCGTCTTGCCGTTCACAAACCCGGTAGCCACGCCCTTGGCAATACCCTGAATCTCGAACGTCTCTTCACCAGTCAGCCCCAGCGATTGGGCATTCTCACCTTGGCGGAACTGCAACGGCAGCACACCCATACCGACGAGATTGCTGCGGTGGATGCGTTCAAAGCTCTCGGCGATGACCGCTTTCACCCCTTGCAGCATCGGGCCTTTTGCAGCCCAATCCCGGCTCGACCCGGAACCATATTCCTTGCCAGCCAGGATGATCGTCGGCGTACCATCGGCCTGGTACTTCATACCTGCATCGTAGATCGACATCTGCTCGTTGGTTGGCAAGTAGCGTGACACGCCACCTTCGGTCCCGGGGACGAGCAGGTTCTTGAGCCGCACGTTGGCGAACGTCCCACGCACCATCGCTTCGTGGTTACCGCGACGGGCACCGTAGCTGTTGAAGTCGTCCTTGCTCACCCCATGTTCCAGCAGATACTTACCCGCTGGGCTGGTCGCCTTGATGTTCCCCGCAGGCGAGATGTGATCGGTCGTGATGCTATCACCCAGCACGGCAAGCACGCGGGCATCGGCAATATCCTTCACCGCGCCCGGTTCCTTGGTCATGCCATCGAAGTACGGAGCCTTGCGAACGTATGTGGACTTCGGATCCCACTGGAACAGATCACCCGCTGGAATAGGCATCCCCTTCCACTGTGGACCACCATCAAAGACTTCCGCGTAGCTGTTCTTGTACATCTCCGAAGTGATCGAACTCTTGATCGTGTCCGCCACTTCCTTCTGGGTAGGCCAAATGTCCTTCAGATAGACAGGCTTGCCATCCTTGCCGGTGCCGAGTGGCTCATGGTTCATGTCGAGATCAATGCGACCAGCGAGAGCGTAGGCCACCACCAGCGGAGGCGACATCAGGTAATTCGCCCGCACTTCACCATGCACGCGGCCTTCGAAGTTGCGGTTACCCGAAAGCACCGACACCGCCACGAGGTTCTTGTCTTCAATCTCCTTCGAGACCGCAGCAGGAAGCGGCCCACTGTTACCAATGCAGGTAGCACAGCCATAGCCCACGACGTTAAACTTCAACTGTTCCAGATAAGTCAACAGCCCAGCCTTGGTCAAATAATCCGTCACCACCTTCGACCCTGGTGCCAGGCTCGTCTTCACCCAAGGTTTCGATATCAAACCCTTCTCAATAGCCTTCTTCGCCACCAGCCCCGCCGCAATCATCACCGCCGGATTGCTGGTATTGGTGCAACTGGTAATCGAAGCAATCACCACCGAACCATTATCGAGGTGGACATCACCACTTACTGGAGGTGCTGGCAGAGCAGCCATCTCAAGAGCAGGCTTCTTCGGCTTCGCCGCCGTCTGCAACGCAGGCAACGTCGTCTTGAACCCTTCAGCCACATCCTTCAAGAGCACCCGATCCTGAGGCCGCGAGGGACCAGCCACGCTAGGCTCCACCGTGCTCAGATCGAGTTCCAGAATGTCGGTGTAATTCGCCTCCGGCGTGCTCGGATCATGGAACAACCCCTGTTCCTTGTAGTACGCTTCGACGAGCGCCACCTGTTCCGCCGAACGACCGGTGAACCGCAGGTAGTTGAGCGTCTCAGCATCCACAGGGAAGATACCGCAGGTCGCCCCATATTCTGGAGCCATGTTGGCAATCGTCGCCCGATCAGCCAGGGGCAGTTCAGCCAGACCCGGCCCGAAGAACTCGACGAACTTCCCCACGACACCCTTCTTGCGAAGCTGCTGGGTCACGGTCAGCACCAGATCGGTCGCGGTCGCCCCTTCCTTCAGCTTGCCCTTCAGGCGGAAGCCCACCACCTGCGGAATCAGCATCACCACCGGCTGCCCCAGCATCGCCGCTTCCGCTTCGATACCACCGACACCCCAGCCGAGCACGCCCAGACCATTGATCATGGTGGTGTGCGAATCGGTACCCACCAGCGTATCGGGGTAGGCTTCGTTGTTATCGTTCACGAAGACCACCCGTGCCAGGTGTTCCAGATTCACCTGATGCACGATGCCGTTCTGCGGAGGCACCACCTTGAAGTTGCGGAACGCCTGCTGACCCCAACGCAGGAACGCATACCGTTCCTGATTCCGCTGGAACTCGATGGCGGTGTTCTCCGCCAGTGCCGTCTTGGTGCCGAAGACATCCACCTGGAAGCTGTGATCGATCACGAGTTCGACAGGCTGCAGCGGATTGATCTTCTTCGGATCGCCCCCCATCGCCGCCACCGCATCGCGCATCGTCGCCAGATCGACCACGC
>CAYPJB010000367.1:0-4798 GCA_964410845.1 uncultured Bacteroidales bacterium
GCCTCTGGTTACCCGGTGCGTTGACTCTCCGCCCGCACCACCCCCGGTCACTGACCGGGGGCTGACCTCTGCGTTTTCCGGCCTTTTTCTCAGTTCGGCGTAACGAGAGTTTGTCACCGAGCGATGGGTTGTATGACAAAATTCGCAATCGCATCACTCACGAGCACAGAGATGCTGCGCGCAGTGCATGAAGCCAACGGCTCTTCAACCATCAACAAGTAACCAACAACTAACAACGAATCAACCACTATGCTCTTCACACCAATAGCGCTGGCGACGGAACAGGGGTATGAGTCCCCACAGGCGGTGCCATTCCACTCTGCTACTGGTGGCGGCTCGGCCACACTGGTGGCAACTGGCTGGCAGGCCATCCCGGTGTTGAATCGACTTGAGTCGCATCTCCCTTTGATGCTGGCCGATTTCATCCGGCCCGACGCCCCGGCTGGCCAGTTCGGCATGGAAGAGTTCCAGAGCATCGATATCCATGCCATCACGAAGCACTGTAATCCGGTCGAGCAATTCCAGCGTGGACATCGCTCGAACGTACGCTATCCGTTTCTCTGTCCGTACCGGTACCGCCATGGTTCTACTTCAACAGGTATGATGCCATTATCTTACAGACTACCGGGCAGCTCGCTTGTAGGGGCGATGCTGCTGCAAGGCCTCGCGGGTTCGCAGCATTTCATCAGGAAGGGGAGCAACTACTTCCACCCAGTTCCCATGAATGGGATGCTGGAATCGAAGCTTGTGTGCATGCAAGGCCTGCCTGCTGAGCAGGACCTCATCTCCCAGCTTCGGCGCAAGGTTCGAGAGCAGCACCTGGCTCTGGTGGCTGTAAGCCTTGTCAGCCAGGATGGGGCAACCCACGTGGGCGAGGTGAACACGAATCTGATGCGTTCGCCCGGTCTTCGGGTAGGCCTTCACATAGCTGAAGCCATCGTATCGTTCAATGACTTCGTAAAAGGTGCAAGCAGGTTTGATGTCGCGGGCCTCATCGACAAAATTGAAGACCGACATCTTGGTGCGATCGCGCAGATCGTGGCCGATCGGCTTCTCAACATAGTCGCTGTCGCGCTCCAGCACGCCATAGCAGAGGGCGTGGTATTCCTTGTAGACCCGGCGTTCCTCGAACTGCAAGCCGAGGATGCGGTGGGCTCGTTCCTGCTTGGCAATGAGGATGACACCCGTGGTATCACGGTCCAGGCGGTGGACGATGCCTGGGCGATAATTGCCGTTGATGCCGGAGAGATGCTGGAAGTGGTAACGCAGAGCGTTGACCAGCGTGCCCGACCAGTTCCCCTTGGCCGGGTGTACTACCATGTTCGCCGGCTTGTTGATCACTGCCAGGTACTCATCTTCCATGATGATGTTCAGTGGAATGTTCTCCGGCTGAGGCAACAGGTGCGGCGTAACGGGGAGCGTGACCTTGATGGCATCCCCGGCCCGTACCTTGTAGCTCGCCTTGACCGGTTTGCCATTGACGAGTGCGAGGTTGTGTTCGATGGCTTCCTGAAATGCCGAGCGACTGTGGCCGGGGAAGCTGCTGACCAGGTAATGATCGAGCCTGCCGTAAACCTGGTTACGCACGCCGGGAACGGTGACTTCGTGAATGGGAAGGGGAGCAAAGACTGGACCCGTGGCTTCCACTGGAGCCACTTCGAGATCGAGTACCCCCTCTTCTTCACCTACCAGTATTTCATCATCATCAGGCATGGGGGTGGTCAATCATCCAGGGGCTGCATCATCTGTGTTGCGTCATTGTATCAGCCCCGCCTCGCGAAGTGCGGTCTTCATCTGCTCCAGAGCAGGACCGGCCAGTGGGGAAATCGGCCCACGGCTGGGGCCCAGATCGATGCCGAGCAGCTTGAGGGCAGCCTTGGGGCCGCCGGGGGCGGTGGCGAGCATCAGGCTCAGTCGAACCGGATGCAGCCGATGTTGAGCCGCTTTCGCTGCTTCAGCATCACCCCGACGAAAAGCTTCATAGATAGCGACGCACAGCTGTGGAGCCACGTTGGCCGACGCTGCCACGGCACCTTTCGCTCCACAGACCAGGCTGGGATAGATGATGGTATCGCGACCCTGGAAGACGCTGATGCGGTCCGGGACGATGCGAACATAGTCGATCATGTTCTGCAAATCGCCACTCGAATCCTTGATCGCCACGATGTTTGGACAGGCTTCGACGAGCTTGCCGACGGTCTCGGGAGCAATCTTGACGCCACCCGCAGGCCCGGGATTGTTGTACAGCATCACCGGAAGCCGGGTGCATTCTGCCACCTTGCGATAGTGGGTGATGAGTTCAGCCTGTGTCGGCTGCACATAGTACGGTGTAATGACCGAGACGCCATCGGCGCCTTCCCGCTCTGCCATCTTCGTCAGGCGAACCACTTCCCGGGTCGATTCCGCACCGGTCCCCACAATAACTGGCAGCCGCTTGTTCACATGCGAGACAGCGGCAGCGACAATTTGCTGCTTCTCCGTTTCATCAAAAGCATAGAACTCGCTGTTGGTGCCGAGCACGAACAGGGCATGCACGTTCTGGCTGATGAGATGGTCGAGAAACCAGGTGAACCGTGGCAGATCCAGATCCTCGTTCGCCAGCAAGGGAGTGACGACGGGCGGAATAATGCCATGAAACATGAGTTGTGCTCAATTGACAGAAGGTTCGGTATCGACAGGTGGAGGATCAGCTTCAACAGGCTGTTGCTGCCAGCGAGTCCAGAACGTCATGACTGGTCCATACATGGCATAACCCCAGAAGCAGAGGCCGAGTGCCAGTTCGCGGAAAAGCACGACTGCCATCACCACAAGCAAGGCTTGCACCACCTTGCTGAAGTTCTTTCGTCGCATCAGGACACGATTGGCCATATGAACGTACTGGATGCGCGAGACCATAAGCAGCGCTACAGCAAAACCTGCCAGTGGCGAGGCGATGGCCATCATGAAGTTGGCAGTTTCAACGCTGACCCATTTCAGTTCGGTCAGGTTGTAGCGAATGACAACGAGAGATGCGATGCAACCTGCCGCCGCCGGGGAAGGCAACCCCTGGAAGAACCGATGGCTTTGAGCATCGAGGGTGGTAGTGACGTTGAAACGCGCCAGACGCAGGATGGCACACGACACATAGAGCAGGGCGATCATGAAACTCAGCTTGCGAACCATGTCGCTGCTGGCGTAGTCTCCCAGTTGCACCAGGAAGATGGCAGGAGCCGCCCCGAAGCTGACAGCATCGCACAGACTATCCAGTTCAGCACCAAACTGGCTCGACTGATTGGCCCGACGTGCCAGGTAGCCATCAAGTACATCGAAGATCATGGCGAGGAAGAGCAGCCAGCCACCGATGCAGCGGGCCAGCCCCTGCTCCATGGAAGCAGCAGGCCCGATGTTGGTAAAGAACATGATGGCCGTGACACCACACATGCCGTTCGCCAAGGTGCACAGTGTGGGCAAGATGGCTACTTTGCGCATCTTCAGCAGCATGCTCGGTCGAGCTCGCCTATTTTGCCGTCGCCAATGAAAACCGTTCACATCAGCTCCTTCTGCATCTCTTCTGTTCTAAGAACTACCTGCTTACATTGTAAAGTATCTCTCAAGTGCCCTGTTTTTGTAAGAAGTTACAAAGCTTACAATCACCAGGGTCGAAAGTCATTTCAAGCAGTTTCGTACGTATCTTCTTGCTGTCATGTTGCTTGCGCTTATTTGAAAAGAAATATCGTCTTCTGGCACGGCCAGTGCATTATCTTTTCTTGTCTGACAACTAGCAACCTTAACTCTTGGGAAGGAGCGCAACAATGCAAGCTACCCCGCGCCAAACTGAAAGCAACCGTCTTCGCACCAAGCTCGACATGATTCTGGAGAAATACCAGGATATCGATCTGAACGATGACGCTCCCTTTGTGATCTACCTCACGGAACGCATGCTGGGTGACATTGAAGAATGCCGCCGCGAGCATGCACGTGAGACCCGACTGCACGAAATTCGTCAGCGAGCCACCTGGCCTTCGCTGAACTAACGAGCCCCCTCCGCTTCACTCCTGCGACGTCCCCCCGTACAGGAGTGAAGCTTCCCCTCATACGGTTAGTTCTCCCCCCGACGCCCCTGGCTGTTCTTCCCCCGAACGCCAGGGGCTTCTTCGTTGCTGGTAGTTAGTTGGAGATATCCAATAACCAGCACCTACAATTCCACTACGCTTTCGCGATCGGTCGAAACCCCACTCGCAGGAATCGTATGACCATGCATGCATTGAAACAGAGAAAGATAAAGAAGAAAATTGCCCCTGCGACATAAAGCGAGTTAAAGAGATAGTTCTTGAGAAGGTCATGCAGGCGAACGAAGTCGAAGAGTACCAGTGCAGCACCTCCGGCCAGCATCGGACCAAATGGCATCTCGCTGCCACCTTTGAAAAGGAACATCACCACGACGTAGAACAGTCCCAGTGCCACGGCATAGGCCATCACCAGAATCAGCGACTGCCAGCCGAGGAAGGCTCCAATAAGCATGAGCAGGTCAGCATCGCCCAACCCCATGGCTTCCTTTTCATAAGCCCACGAGAAGAGACTGCGTATGAGCCGGATCAACCCCGTGCCTGCCAGTGCTCCAATGAGAGAAGTCAGAAACCCGACATACCAGGCGTTCGGCTGGGGTGGCCCGCTCAGAAACGGCAGCGTCACATCCGAGAGTGGTGCCCAGAAGGGCCAGTAGTGCAGCCCCCCCATGTAGCTTTGTTGCACCACGGGGTGGTTGATATCCAGTGGCCAGGGCCAACCGACGAAACTGCCACCAACGATTCCAATGATG
>CAYPJB010000368.1:0-4768 GCA_964410845.1 uncultured Bacteroidales bacterium
GGTATCCATCAGCCATGCTGCTTTCAGCGTGAGCAGCCGAGCCTGCTCAATGCCGATGCGGGCATTGGCGATGATGTCCACGTTGCCACCCAGTTGTGCGAGTGGTTTACCGAATGCGGTGCGCTGCACTGATCGCTCGCAAAGCAGTTTCAATGCCCGCTCTGCTGCCCCGATGGCCCGCATGCAATGGTGGATGCGCCCTGGCCCCAACCGCCCCTGGGCAATCTCAAAGCCACGCCCCGGCCCAGCGATGATGTGACTTAAAGGCACACGCACATTGGTGAAGCTCACCTCACCATGACCGAACGGCGCATGCAGATCGCCAAACACGGGCAGCATCCGCTCGACCTTGAAGCCTGGCGTATCCACTGGCACGATCACCATCGAATGGCGAATGTGTTTCTCCGCCTCGGGGTAAGTCAGGCCCATGAAAATGACAAAGCGGCAATGGGGGTGACCGATGCCGGTGCTCCACCACTTCCTGCCGTTGATGACTACTTCATCACCATCGATGATCGCAGTCGCCCGCATGTTGGTGGCATCGGAGGAAGCGACATCAGGCTCGGTCATACAGAAGGCAGAGCGGATCGTTCCATCGAGCAGGGGCTTCAGCCAGCGTTGCTGTTGTTCTGTTGATCCATACTTCACGAGCACTTCCATGTTGCCGGTGTCGGGAGCGTTGCAGTTGAACACCTCCGGAGCGATGAACGATTGCCCCATCGCTTCCGCCAGAGGAGCGTAGTCCACGTTAGAGAGCCCCGGCCCGTATTCCTTATCAGGCAGGAACAGGTTCCACAGTCCCGCTGCCTTGGCCTTGCACTGCAGTTCCGTCATGATGGCTGGCTCCATCCACGGATTGGGAGCAGCCTTTAACTGCCGATCATACTCAGCCTCAGCAGGCAGCACGACCTCTGAAATGAAGGACTGAAGTTGCGACAGGTATTCCCTGCAGCGGGGTGAGTAGGAAAAATCCATCGGTTACTCTCATCTCATACGGGCAGGGGTGTTAACGGATTGGACGAGTGCGACCATCAGCGATGATTTTTTCCAGCTCATCATGCAGTCTTGTCGCGACCTCTTGATTCATAGCCGAGACATCCGTCTGCTCCCCAGGATCCTTATTCAAATCAAAGAGTTGTTCGCGAACCAGTTTCTTCGGTGCGTTAGCCTTGTTCTCCTTTAGCCTCACGAGCTTCCAGTGGCCACTGCGTAATCCGAATATGCTACCACTGTTATCTTGCTGCAGGAGAGTCTTTCGACCCTTGGCATCAGGATCACCCAGCAATGCTCCGAGTACGTTTTCGCTGTCGAGGAAAGCGTTCTCGGGCAGTTTCTCGCCAACCAGGGATGCCAAGCTAGCAGCAAGATCAATCGTGCAAACCATCGCATCAGCAACTGCTGGCTTGATGCGCCCCTTCCATCGGGTGATGAACGGCGTACGGGTGCCCCCTTCGTAAACACTATATTTGCCGCCGCGATAAGGCCCGGACGGCTGGTGATTGCCGAGCAATTCCTTCGCGCCGTCCTTGTAGCCGTCGTCCAGCACTGGACCATTATCTGAACAGAGAACCACCAAAGTCTTCTCTGCCAACTGCAATCGATCCAGCGCTTTCATGAGCTCAGCGACCTGCCAGTCAAATTCCAGAATGGCATCACCACGGAGTCCCATTTCCGATTTCTTTTGAAATCGCTCGTGTGGCATGCGTGGGACATGAATGTCATGCGAAGCAAAAAACAGGAAGAACGGCTTCTCCTTGTTCTTCTCAATCCATTTGACGGAGTGATTGACCCATTCGTCTGCCAACTCTTCATCCCTGAATCGGGCTTTCATGCCTCCGGTGTAGAACCCGATTCGACCGATACCATTGTGAATCGTATCGTTATGCCCGTGGCTCCAATCCAAACGAAGTTGGTCACGATGAGAAATGCCGGTGGGATGTTCTGGCGATGGCTTTTTATTGCCGACCCAGAGTGGATCCGTGCTATCCAGTTTTCGGACGCGGTGATCCTCGACATAAACCTGCGGTACTCGGTCATTGGTGGTTGGCAACAGCAGGCAATGATCGAAGCCGATTTCGAGAGGCCCAGGCTTCAGCGCTCCGTTCCAATCTGGTGCTGTTTCTCCCAGGCCAAGATGCCACTTACCCACAACAGCCGTGGCATATCCCGATCGCTTGAGAATAGAGGCGATAGTCTCCGTTCCGGGCTTGATGATGGCAGGAGCATTCGGCGGGGCAACCCCCGTTCGTGGCGTTCGAAAGGCGTAATTGCCCGTGATGAAGGAATACCGCGTCGGGGTACAAGTCGATGCTGAACAATAGCCGCTTGTAAATCGGCGGCCTTCTTCAGCTAGTTTGTCGATGTTCGGTGTCTTGATGCGGGTTGCCCCGTTACACGAGATATCGCCGTAACCCAGGTCGTCTGCCATGATGACGATAATGTTGGGCTTAGTGTCCCTGTCAGTTGCAGCACATGTATGGCTGAGAATAAGCAGTGCAACTATGCTGATGACGCATTTCACTAGTTGGTACCTCGGCAATGATCGTAATCTGTCTGACTGGCTGCGGCTGCTGGCAAACAGCTTGTCAGCATAACGAGGGCAACGGGAAGAGTATACAGGCTACTAGTTGATTCATCCTGAAAATAGTGCTGCGTTTCACTGGTCCGGAAGGTACATTACTGCGTGAGTTAGTTCACTGACAGGAATCCCATTGTGAAATGTTATCCACTTTACATTCTTGTAGTGCTGCTTTGTGGCATCGCAGTCGCTCACGAGCCGAATCGGCAGCCTAACATTATCGTTATCCTGTCGGACGATATGGGCTTCTCCGACCTGGGTTGTTACGGCGGCGAAATTGCTACTCCACACCTGGATGCCCTTGCAGCAGACGGATTACGATTCACGCAGTTTTACAATACGGCCCGGTGCTGCCCGACACGGGCAAGCCTGCTGACAGGGCTTTACCCGCATCAGGCCGGGGTAGGCCACATGATGGAAGACCGTGGCATTACCTTTCCAGGGTATCGAGGCAATCTGAATAACGCATGTCGCACCATTCCTGAGGTGTTGAAATCCACCGGCTATCGCAACTACGCTGTGGGTAAGTGGCACGTTACCCGTTTCAGTGGAAAAGATGGACCCAAAGACAACTGGCCACTTGCCCGGGGATTTGACCGATACTACGGCACCATCCACGGGGCGGGCAGCTATTACGATCCATCATCGCTGGTACGGGATGAGACCATGATCTCGGCCTACGCCGATCCCAAGTACAAGCCCTGCGTTTATTATTACACCGATGCCATTTCCGACCATGCCGTGCGATTCGTGGGAGACCACGCCAGGGAACACCATCAGAAACCTTTCTTCATGTACGTGGCGTATACCGCCGCTCACTGGCCCATGCATGCATTGCCTGAAGATATCAGGAAGTATCAAGGCAAGTATGACGGGGGTTACGAACCTATTCGCCTGGCTCGGTTTGAGAAGGCGGCCAAGCTTGGTCTCATCGATCTCAGTCAGGGGATGTCTCCACAGGCCGGCGACTGGGCAAAAGTACAGAACAAAAAATGGGAAGCGGCTGGCATGGAAGTGTACGCTGCCATGGTGGATCGGATGGATCAGGGCGTTGGCAAGCTGATCGCGGAATTAAAACGCACAGGCCAGTTCGAAAACACCCTGATTCTATTCCTGCAGGATAATGGCGCGTGTGCGGAAACTACCGGGCGAACCGGTAACAAAGATCACCCCAATATCGAACGACCAGAAAAGCCAACCATGCCTGCAATGAAACCCGAAGACTTTGCCTCTGCAGGGAGCATCCCGAAGCAGACTCGTGATGGGTTTCCAATACGAATGGGCCCCAAGGTCATGCCCGGCGGCCCCGATACCTACGTTGCCTATGGCCGAGGCTGGGCAAACGTCTCGAATACACCGTTCCGTGAGTACAAGCACTGGGTGCATGAGGGAGGAATCAGCACACCCCTGATTGCCCATTGGCCTAAGGGCATTCAGTCTCGAGGTGAGCTGCGACAACAACCCGGTCATCTCATCGATATTGCAGCTACTTGTTTCGACCTGGCTGGGGCGAAATACCCTGCTCACGTTGGAAACCGGGCGGTCACGCCTCTCGAAGGTAAAAGCCTGGTTCCTGCATTTGCCAATAAACCACTCGATCGAGATGCACTTTACTGGGAACACGAAGGCAACCGGGCTGTTCGTGTGGGTGATTGGAAACTCGTCAGCAAGCATGGTAGCCCATGGGAGTTGTTTGATCTTGTGAAAGATCGAACCGAGTCGTCTGACCTGTCTGCCATGATGCCAGATCGGGTTAAAGTCATGTCAGACAAATATGACACTTGGACTAAGCGTGCTCTGGTTGAACCGTGGCCGGTGAATCAGACAAAGCGGAAGTGATTCAGCACAGGAGCAGTCATGCATCGATTTCTAGGCATCATTATCGCAATGCTCGGGGTAACATTACCTCTTTTTGCTGAACCACCCAATATCGTTCTGATCGTAGGCGACGACCAGGCCTGGACCGATTACGGCTTCATGGGTCACCCACATATTCGCACGCCACACCTGGACAAGCTGGCATCGCAAAGCCTGCTCTACACTCGTGGTTATGTGCCAAGCAGCCTGTGTCGCGCCAGCCTGGCTACGATGATTACCGGACTGTATCCGCATCAACACAAGATCACTTCAAACGATCCGCCGCTGCCTCGCGGCAAGCGCGGGTTGTTTGATGTGTCGCTGCGGACGCCG
>CAYPJB010000369.1:0-4751 GCA_964410845.1 uncultured Bacteroidales bacterium
ATTGAAGCGATGGCCCGTGACCTGGGCACTCGGCATCCTGCCATGATCATTCATGGTGCAGGGACCAACCACTGGTTCCACAACGATTCCATGAACCGGGCGATGATCATGCTCGTGGCACTGACAGGCAATGTCGGTGTCAATGGCGGCGGGTTCAATCATTACGTCGGTCAGGAACGAGTCTGGCCTGAGCATGGCTTCAAGCAACTCAGCTTCCCGAAAGGCCCCAAGAAGCAGCGTTGGCAGAACACCACGCTCTGGACCTACATCCACTCCACCAATAAGGATCCCCATCCATATGCGGGCCGCCCGATCGAAGAGTGGATTCGTGAATCGGTCGTCAATGGCTGGATGCCCCTCTGGCCCAAGAACGACTGGGCCAACGTCAAGGACATCAAGAACCCTCCACGCAAGCCACGTTCACTGATTGTCTGGCGAGCCAATTACCTGAATCAGGCCAAGGGAAATGAGCTCATCATCGATTCGCTCTGGAAGCAGCTCGACCTGGTCGTGGATATCAACTACCGCATGGATACCACCGCCCTGTACAGCGATGTGGTGCTGCCTGCCTCCAGCTACTACGAGAAGACCGATCTGAACTCCACGGATTGCCACAGCTTCATCCATCCGTTTGGCAAAGCACTGGATCCTCTCTTTGAAAGCATGACGGACTGGGATCTCTTCGGTGCATTGACCAGAAAGATTGCTGAGCTGGCCAGGAAACGGAATCTCGCCCCGTACAAGGACGAAGGCCTGGATTGGCAGCGTGATTTTACCAGGCTGCATGAAGACTGGTCTGATCTGGGCAAGATCACTTCCGATGAAGCTGCCTGCGACTTCATCCTGAGTCATTCTGTTGAAACCAAGGGAATGACCTACCAGAGCCTGCAGGACGGGCCAAAGCGATTTGTTGCCACTGACCCGGAGATTTGGACAAGCGACATAGAACCGGGTATTGCCTACACCCCGTTCAAGCACCACGTGCAGAAGAAGAAACCCTGGCGCACCATGGTGGGCCGTCAGCAATTCTACATTGACCACGACTGGTTCCTCAAACTGGGCGAAGCCCTTCCTGCGCATCACGATCCCATTCCAGAGGACGATTCCAAGTACCCCCTCTTCTGGAATACACCACACGGGCGTTGGTCCATTCATTCCACCTGGCGGGACAATCGCTACATGCTGCGTCTGCAGCGAGGCGTGCCCATTGTCTACATCCACCCCGAAGATGCCAAAAAGCGTGGCATTGCTGATGGCGACTGGGTGAAGATCTTCAACCAGATCGGCCACTGTGTCTGCCTCTGCCAGATTCTACCGGGTGAAAAGTCGGGGCGACTCACCATGTATCACGGCTGGGAGAAGTACCTGGGTTTCGGTGAAGGTGGCTGGCAGAGCCTGACCTATGTGAAGATCAA
The DNA here is from genome assembly GCA_964410845.1 of uncultured Bacteroidales bacterium. Lineage (GTDB taxonomy): Bacteria > Planctomycetota > Planctomycetia > Gemmatales > HRBIN36 > JAEUIE01. The sequence goes on from CAYPJB010000369.1 coordinate 1,416, forward strand.
ACCCACCCAGCTGGTCGGGAAATACGGGCAGATGACCTTTGCACTGAACTACTGGGGGCCGACCGGCAACAATCGCGACAGCAAGGTCGAGATCGAGAAATTCCAAGGGGTTCCACCGACTCAGTTGGCTTAATCCTGGATGCAAAACGGTTGCTCCAGAAAGGAATGGATCATGTCGAAGCATCAATATGCCATGGTGATGGATCTGAATAAATGCCTCGGCTGCCAGACTTGCACCATGGCCTGCAAGAAGCAGTGGACCGATCACGATGGCATGGAGTACATGTACTGGAACAACGTCGAAACCAGGCCAGGCAAAGGTTACCCGAGGAACTGGGATACCATTGGTGGCGGGTTCGACCGAACCGGTCACTTACAGCCTTCGCCATTGCCCACCGCTCAGGATTACGGCAAAGCCTGGGAGTACAACTACGAAGATCGCCTCTTCAAAGGGTCGAAGAAGCCTGTCGTGCCCAACGATCCCGGACTCTCCTGGGGGCCTAACTGGGATGAAGATTCGGGGCAGCTCAATGGCAACGATAACTTCTACTTCTATCTGCCACGCATCTGCAATCACTGCACCCACCCCGCCTGCGTGGAAGCCTGTACCACCAAGGCGATTTACAAACGCGAAGAAGATGGCATCGTCCTCATCGATCAGGACCGGTGCAAAGGCTACCGGCATTGCATTCAGGCCTGCCCCTACAAGAAGATCTACTACAACGAAGTGCTGGGCAAAAGCCAGAAATGCATCTTCTGTTACCCACGATTAGAGAAGGGCATCGTTAACGCCTGTGCTGCCCAGTGCCCGGGGCGAATACGATTTGTGGGTCTGCTCGATGACCCGGAATCCCCCGTTCACAAGCTGGTGTACAAGTACAAGATTGCCCTGGGGTTGCTGCCGGATCGTGGCACCGGGCCCAATGTCTATTACGTTCCGCCGTTCAACCCGCCCCGCAAAGCCAATTATGGAAAAGGGCTGTTGCAGGATCCACGCATCCCCCTGGGCTATCTTCGCTACCTGTTTGGTCCCGCAGTCGATGATGTGTTGCTCCGCCTGGATGCTGAACTGAAGAAAGCCCAGGACGGTGGCAAAAGCGAAATGCTGCAACTGCTCATTGGCCGTGATGATACTGTCCGGTATCGGCTCGTGGATGCAGCCACGATGGAGCCCTATCAGCCAACGAAAACCTATCAGATGGTTCAGCTCGGTATCAAAAAACGACATTGATCATGGGCATCGGAACAGGGTAATCGGCAGAGGAGTCATGAAATGTCACCGAATCGCAAGCTCATCCAGGCATCGATTCTCCTGTTGATGGTGCAAACTGCAACAGGAAGCCATCTCGGATTCCCGGCACCGCTGAGCGCCCAGCAGCCTCCATCTGCTGCGCCGTCCACCAGGCCTTCAGACGCTGTCCTGAAACCACCTGCTGATATGCGAATTGCCATCAATATCAGCGAAGCAGATGTGAAAGCACTCCTCAACCCCAGAGATGCGGTGTGGAACCAGGTCAAGCCCACCAGGGTACTGCTCAACCGCACGCCACGTGTGTATCAGACGGAATCGATGGAATCACGAAAGCCACCGACATTGGACGTGCGAGCCTGGCGAACCGCTGGCAAGCTCTACGTTCGACTGCAATGGGATGATGCTACCGAGAATAAACCTCTGGCGCCGCTGAAGAAAACGGGAGAAGGCGGCTCCGCTGCCCAACTCTATAAGCAGCCTACGGGTGAGACCTCCACTTTTGCCGATGCTGCTGCAGTCATGGTTCCGGAGAAATGGGCAGGGGGGGCGTTTCCATCGGTTATCATGGGTGATCAGACGACCGCGTCCAACATCTATTACTGGAACGCCAGCCGGGGGACACAAATGCTCCGGGCCAATGGACGGGCAACCCAGAAACCTTCCGGGGATTCATTCAAGCATCAAGCCAACTACCTCGAAGGCAAGTGGACTGTTGTTGAAGAACTGCCAGACCAGCCAGACGGTACGCCAATGGCTTTTGCCATCTGGGATGGGCAGTTCCAGGATCGTGATGGGCTGAAATTCTTTTCCATCTGGTACGTCTTAGGGGGCAAGTAATGGTCACGACCTATGCAACCAGGCAGGTGCCACAAATCATTCAAGTGCAGAAGCTGGCACAAGTGCGTAGTGACGTCTATCGCTTCTGCCTCCAGGCGATGGATAAGCCCACTCGTGCTCAGTTCGACTGGCTGAACTCCAGGCCGTTTCGAACCAGCTTGAGAGCACTCTGCGAACAATTCGAAGTGAGACTGTCAACTGAGCTCTCTCTGCCGCAAGACTTTGCAGCGTACGAAAGCGTCTATATCGCCTGCTTCGATGTAGGCCTGCCTGCACCCCCCGTGCCGTTACTTTCCAGCCACTACAACAAGCGCGAGCCAGTGCCCGCCACGATTCACGAACATGTACTGTTCTACAAACGCTTCGGGACCACGCTGGCCGAGGGTAATATCGAACCAGCAGATCACCTGAGCAATGAGCTGGCGTTTCTGATCTGGCTGGATGAACTGTTGCACGAAGGCGAGATCGATCCGGAATCCATCCATCAGGCCAGGCTCGATTTTCTCAGAAGACATCCTCATCGCTGGCTGCCCCAGGCCTTGCGTGCCGCTCAGGAAAAAGAGTTGCCTGAATTGTTCATAGTACTTCTTCGCTTGATGAGTCATGCCATCGATGAAGACGTTGAGTTAACACAATCCCTTCTGAGCGACCTCCATGAAAAAGACAACGGAATACGATCGCAGTCAATTTGAACATCTGCTGGATGATCATCAGCAGATGATTGACTTGATCAATGCACTGGAGCTGAAACTCTACAGCCTGGGGGAAGCACCGGATCATTCTCCCATTCAGGAATGTCAGCAGGCAGGTGGCCTCCTGATCAGTCAGCTTCGTAACCTGCTGTTCCGCTGGGATCAGGAAGTGCTTCCCCTGCTTGATTCCCTCGCTCCCATCCGGCCTGCTGCTGCAGTCTGATGAGTAACTCACCGTTCCTGTGGCGGGCATTGTAGAATGTATGATCAAGAGACAAATGCATAGGAATGTGACATGATTTCACAGACAGTGGAGTATGCATTACGAGCGGCAGTTCACCTGGCCCGCCACATACCCCAGGCACAAACAACCGATGAGATCGCCAAGGCAACTCAGGTGCCAAGGCCTTATTTATCCAAAGTGCTGCAGGGTCTCAATCGGGCAGGCATCGTCCAGTCACAACGAGGCCTGGGAGGTGGCATCACGCTAACCAGGAAAGCTTCAGAACTCACCATTCTGCAGATTATCAATGCTGTCGAACCACTGCAGCGCAT
>CAYPJB010000370.1:0-4750 GCA_964410845.1 uncultured Bacteroidales bacterium
AACACGCAGTCGATAGCGGATGGTAGGCAGGTAGCTGCCAGATGGCTCGATTACCAGTTTGGATTCACAGATGAGACGGAGGCGAACTTTCGCACTGCCGCGAGCTGAACCATCGAAGAGTTTTACTCCGAAGTTCCAGTTTTGTTGAGTGATATCAAATTCTACATCTGCCTGGATCAGTAATTCAAAACGAAGAGTGTTGTTTCCTACATTCTTCATATCGTGGATATCGAGTTTCAGATGTTCGTTTGCTGGAGTCTGAAGCGTCACCCTGTATTTTCGCCAGGTGCCGTGATTCTTCTGGCCATATTGCAGTTCAGGCTTGGGCTTCCATTTGATGCCGTTGACTGCATCGGTAGTATCACCCCAGTGACTTTTCCCTTCGTAGAGTGGTGTTGGCAAGGCAGAAAAGACCGTGGCTTCCAGTGCCTTCTGGAACTGAGATACCTTTTCCAAGGGAATTACTTTGGGATCGGACTGTAGAAGAAGCAGCAAGAACACGCATGACATGGTCGGTATCCTCTGCAAATAGCGATCCTATCACTGATGATGTGCCAACATTGCAAAAGGCATGAAGAGCACGCCATACATCATTCACATCTTCCACTATAATCTACAGGACGGTATCCCATCCATATGAGTTAACGATGTCGAACAATAGCTCTCCCGACGAGGCTTCCCGTTACCTGCGTGGCACCCGTGTCCCCACCCTTCTCTTTCTCAACAGCGCTGATGCGTCTCGCCATGTCGCGCTGATGATCGAAAGTCTGATACGTCAGAATAACTCAGCAGGCCGCTCGACGGTGCTGGGGCTGGCTACCGGGTCTACCCCCATCGGCCTCTACCGTGAGCTCATCAAACGGCATCGCGAATCGCAACTCGATTTCAGCCGAGTGGTGACTTTCAATCTTGATGAATACTATCCGATGGATCCCAAGGATTCCCATAGTTACCACGCCTGGATGCATGCTAATTTCTTTCAGCATGTCAACATTCGCCCTGAGAATATTCACATTCCAGATGGTACTATCGCTCCAGAAAAAGTGGATGAATACTGCGATCGCTACGAAGGTATGATCAAGCGGGCTGGTGGCATTGATATACAAATCCTCGGTATCGGCCGATCCGGCCACATTGGTTTCAACGAACCCGGCTCCACGGATTCAAGCCGCACACGACTCATCTCCCTGGATACTGTCACTCGACGTGATGCAGCCAGCGGTTTCTTTGGCATCGAGAATGTGCCGCACCAGGCCCTCACTATGGGTGTGGGTACCATCCTGGAAGCTCGCCGCATCGTACTGCTGGCATTTGGTGAACACAAGGCGCCAATACTCAAACCAGCAGTAGAACATAAGCCAACTCCAGCAGTCACAGCAAGCTTTCTGCAGCAGCATAAAGACGTGACTTTCTGTGTCGATGAAGCAGCTGCCAATGAGTTAACCGCGGTTAAGACACCTTGGGCAGTTGGGCAAGTCAACTGGACACCAAACAATATCCGCAAGGCGGTGGTCTGGCTCTCTCTCGAATCGAAGAAGCCTCTGTTGCTACTTACCGATGAAGACTTCCGTAATCACGAACTCTACAGTTTGCTGCGAGAACATGGTCCGGCACCCAAGCTGGCACGGCGCGTCTTCGATGATATGGCTGCCACCATCACGTATGATCCTGGTACGTCATTTCGTGCCACCACGAGTGAGCCAGCTAAGAAGGTTCTTTGCTTCAGCCCGCATCCTGATGATGATGTCATCAGCATGGGTGGCACGCTGATTCATCTGGTGGCTAACGGTCATGAAGTACACGTTGCATACATGACCAGCGGTAATATTGCGGTCTTTGACCACGATGCGCTTCGCTTCGCAGATTTCATTGCTGAGTTCAACAAGCATGCTGGAATCGATCCTGACAAATCCAAGCAGATGACGGATCGCATACGAGATCAGCTGACTGCCAAGAAGCCAGGTCAGCGAGATCCTGCAGAAGCACTCTTTATCAAGGGACTCATCCGCTCCACAGAAGCCCGTGCTGCTGCACTGACGGTAGGTATTCCACCTGAACAGTTGCACTTCATGGATATGCCCTTCTACCGTACTGGTACCATTACCAAGATGCCAATCGGGCCGGAAGACGTGAAGGTAACCGCAGATCTGATCCGCCAGTTGAACCCAGCACAAATCTACATGGCAGGCGATCTCTCCGATCCGCACGGCACCCATCGGTTGTGTGCTGATGCAATCCTTGCTGCTGTCACCGAGTTGCAAAAAGAAGGCATCAATCCAGAGGTGTGGCTCTATCGAGGTGCCTGGCAGGAGTGGGAACCGCATGAAGTAGATCGCGTGGTGCCCATCAATCCCGACGATATGGAGCTCAAGAAACAGTCGATATTCAAGCATCAGTCACAGAAAGATCGGGCTATGTTCCCTGGTGGAACCGATGAGCGCGAGTTTTGGCAACGAGCGGAACAACGCAATCGACATACAGCTGCCCTGTATGATCAGCTCGGGTTGCCTCAGTTCTATGCCCTTGAAGGCTTGGTTCTGTGGCGCGGTGAGGGATTATAATTGCTGGAGACCAGGGGATCAGTCTTCCTGGTGTACTACCCTGGCTTTCGACACAACACCTGGTACTGCGTTCCTGCGGGCCAACTGGCGATGATCTGTTCTAGTGGTCGGAACCAGCTTAATACTTTCGGAAAAATGAACAGGTAATGGGTGCTTAGCACTTCGAAGTGCCCATCTTTGAGTAGTTTCCTGGATTCAGGCGGAGTGAGAGTGATGGCATCCTGATCGAAGGGAATACGGCTCATGACATATCGGGTTGCCGGGTTCCAGGGATTGTTTTCCCAGTAGGCGAACAGACCTCCATGGCGAAGTGCATCGTACACCATCTTTACCGCACTGGCACGCTGGTCAAGCGGGATGTGGTGGAAGACACCGTTGCAGAAGGCGAGATCAAGATTGCCAGAGGGAGTAAATTCCGTCAGCGTGCAAAAGGTGCGTTGTGCATGCTGATACTGTACTTTCGCTTGCTCGATGGATTGCGGGGAGATATCGATGCCCAGTACATGCTCTACACCCGGGAGCTTGTGTAACAAGGGCACACTGGTGCCTGTGCCACAGCCGAAGTCGAGAACAGACCTTGGAGTGAAACCAAGCTTTCCGAGACGCTTGCTCAGGAAACGCACTCTGCCGTCGGCAAAGTATTCCTCGATTCGCCCGAGACCGCTAAGCCTTGTTGCAAGGCTGCGTCGTAGTTCGTCGCGAACTGATCGAATTCAGCCTGGTTATTCGACTGTGAAGAAACTGCCGTGGTTGTCATGGGCGACGCATTCCAAGAACACTAATAAAAAAGCTGGCAAAAAGTGTCTGAAAGCCAAGCATGCAAAGTGTTGAACCTGGAATTACCCAGCGCATAGTCACAGCATAGTTCAATTGTCCGAAGCCTGATTCCCACCATTGATTGATCGCGCCAATCAATAAAAACAATCCCACAAGCCCCATGATGATTCCCAGGATGAGTCCCCTTTCCAGCGTAAAAAATTGAATGAATCTAGTGAGCCTGTCGTCTGGAGGCATCATTCCTTCACTGATGGCGAAGCGTTTCGTAAAGACGGCAAATGATGCAGCATGGTAACCAACCAGGATGAACAGACTGGCGAAAAGCAACGTGTGAGCATCGAAAGTCGCTGTGCCGATAGACAAACCTGGCAGAGCGAGAACATAGCCAATAATACCAAGCAACATCAACGCGAAGCCAGGAATGAGAAATAGCCAGCGTGGGCTGTAGAGCAGGAAAAAGCGAAGTGTTCGCCAGCCATCACGCCAGGTTTTCAGGTGAGGTGGATGAGCCTTACGTCCATCCGGATGCAACGTAATTGGCACCTCGGCAATTTTGGCCTTAAAGAGGCTGGCTTTGATCACCATCTCCGTAGCGAATTCCATGCCATAGCAACGTTGATCGAGCCGGTTGTAAAGGTCTTTGGTAAATCCGCGCAATCCACAGTAGATATCATTGATCGGTGCCTGGAACCAAAGGCGGCTGAGGAACGAGAAGAGTGGATTACCTAGCCAGTAATGAAGGAATGGCATTGCTCCTGGTTTGATGGTACCGCCACCCCGAGGGAATCGACAGCCTTGTACCAATTCGTAGCCTTCACGCAGCTTGGCAACAAATTTCGGAGCTTCGCCGAAGTCGTAGCTGTCATCTGCATCCCCCATGATGACATACTTGCCCTTGGCTGCAGTAATCCCACCCATCAGGGCATTGCCATAACCTTTGGCTGCGACTGGAACGACACGTGCGCCATGCTCGCTGGCAATTGCCTGTGAACCATCAGTGCTGCCGTTGTCTGCAATAATGACTTCGGCCTGGATACCCATTTCCAGGATAGCACTCTGAGCTTTACGAACACAGATGCCAACTGTGTCTGCCTCGTTAAGGCAAGGCATCACTATGGAGAGTTCCAGTTCAGGCGTCGACTTCTCAGCAGCCATCCGGGGTAACTCAGGGCGAACAGTTTCCTTGGGCGGGCTTGCAAGCACGAGAACTTCCTTATCGGTAAGGTTCTACAGATGAGGAACTATAGTTCATTTTATCGGGACTGGCACTACAACACGACCTTCCTTGTCGAGTGCTCCAGCTGCTACAGTGATAAACTTGGCCGGTTGTATGTACTTCTCTGCCATCCCACGAACATCCTGAGGGGTGACTGCTTCGATGCTGGCACGATATTTGTCATAGTAATCAAAGC
>CAYPJB010000371.1:0-4733 GCA_964410845.1 uncultured Bacteroidales bacterium
CCAACTGGCCATGATGTGCCACGATGATGTGCTTCAGCCGATACTTCAGTTCGTCCGGCATCGGCTCTTCGCTCAACTCCTCAGCCTGCTTGAGCTTCTCGTTGAGCATTTCCACACCCATGACAATGTGCCCGACCAGTTCCCCTTCATCGGTATAAGTGAAAGCGGAATCGTAGCGCAGTTCACGCACTTTGCCGATATCGTGCAGGAAGATGCCCATCAGCACCAGGTCGCGGTTCAGGTTCGGATAGATCGGCATCAGCCTCTCTGCTGCATCCATCATGGTGACGACGTGCTCCAGCAAGCCCCCCAGGTAGGCATGGTGCTGGCGGACGCCGGCCGGCGCCTTGCAGAAATCACGAATGAGCTTTTCATCCATGAAGAAGGCCTGGGCCAGTGCCCGCAGGTGAAGGTCGCTAGCCTTGAAGAGCATCGCTTTCAGCCTCTCCTGCAGCTTGGCGATGTCCTGCTCGGTATGTGGCAGGAAATCGGTCATGTCGAACTTTTCGCCATGCAGTGGCTGCACATCGGACAGAATGATCTGTAGTGCTCCCTGGAAGAGCTGGACCTTTCCCTTGGCTTTGACGAAATCTCCCACGTTGATCTGCCGAGTCACACTGTCCGGGGCATTCCAGAGTCGACCGGTGAGAGCCCCGGAACGATCACGCAGTTCCAGTTGCAGGAACGGCTGCCCCTGGCGGTTCGTCTTCACGAGCTTATCCGTTGCCAGGAAGATATCATCGAAGGCGTCACCATCAGCAAACTGGCGAATGTAACGACGTGGCATGTCAGCTTTCTAGAGAGGTGAATTCATTTGAATGGATAGATGCCATGGCTTGCCTGTAGCTAACCATGTTCGCTTTACATCAACTAACATGCTATGAATCATTACGCCGATGGCTTACGGACAGGCAGCTCACAGACACCATCTTTGCAGGGTACGAGTTTGAAGCGATTCCGGGCGATCCAGAGATAGACTTTGTTCCCGAGCCATGGCACGCCGGGGAGGTAAAGAAACGGGGCCAGGAGCCAGAAGATCGGCAGCCGCCAGGCCATCCAGCGGAAGGCGGAAAAGCCAGCGTAGACCGGGCTGCCGGATGGTGGAACCAGGTGCATCTCTTCAATCAATCGAGAAGGTTTCAGCGGCGGCGACGTCGTGGGTAGCTTCTCTACGTCGCGCCCATCCTGATACCGCAAGGCACTCAGCCAATCGAGCTTCTTCAAGATCGATACGCTCTTCTGACAGAAGGCACATTGGCCATCGAAGAGCACGGTTGCCTGATTATGAGTTGCGGTAGCCATGCAATTATTCTACATGGCAAACGTGCGTAGAGCGTGGGAAGCAATGCGAAATACGTCTACTTCCTATCCACCCCCGGCAGCGGAAACAGTGCCGATGGCACATGTTCCCGGTCCATGAGCATGATCAGGCGTGCCAGCTCCTCCGGGTTCTGTTCTGCAAGGTCGGTTGTCTCGCTCTCATCCTTGCCAAGATGATAGAGCTGGGTCTTGATCGTTTTGAATGTTTTAGCATTAGCCTGCTGCCTGAGTTGCTGGCGAACGGCTTTCCATTCACCCGCGATGACAGCTTGCTGGCCACCATAGCCTGTGGATTCCCAGTAGAGGAAGTCGTGTATTTTAGTTTGTGGCTTACCCAGTAGCCCAGGCAGGAAGCTGATGCCATCGGTGTCTTTAGGTACGGTGGCACCACTGATTTCTGCCAGCGTGGGCATGATATCCCAGAAGGCCCAGCGGTTCTCGTTGCTGGTTCCAGGAGTGATCTTTCCCTTCCACGAAGCAATGAACGGCACCCGCAGGCCACCTTCGAACATGCTGCCTTTCAACCCACGCAGTTTGCCCGCAGATTGAAAGTAGGTGGAATCGGCTCCGCCGACGTTGTGCGTGGGGCCGTTGTCGCTGGTAAAGATGATTAGCGTCTTCTCGGTCAGTTTCAGTTCATCGAGCAGTTGTACCACCTTGCCCACGGTGCGATCCAGTTTCGAGACCATCGCTGCATAACCCGCATGAGGCTTTGGATGAGGGATGTATCCCTTCTTGCCATCGTAAGCCGGATCATCTCCCAGCTTGCCAGCGTACTCTGCCAGGTCTTCATCAGGGACCTGAATAGAGACGTGAGGGATAGTCACCGGCATGAACAGGAAGAATGACTTGGCCTGGTTCACACGAATGAACGCTAGTGCTTCCTTGTCGAAGAGATCGTGGGAATGAATCACTCCCGACTTCTTCTGGTTGCCATGCAGATTGAACCGGTTGCTGTTGCGATACAGGTATTCGGGATAGTGGTAGTGAGCGTGCCGCTGGCAGTTATACCCGAAGAAGAAGTCGAACCCGTGCTTCAGAGGATCCCCTGTAGAGTCGAACATCCCCAGGCCCCATTTGCCAATCGCTCCGGTGGAGTAGCCTTGCTGTTTCAGCAGCGTGGCAAAGGTGACATCCTCGGCACGAATCGGATGCTGGCCTTCCGGTTGAGCTTCCTTGTTATCGCGGATGGTAGCGTGCCCGGGATGCTTGCCAGTCAGCAGCGAACACCTTGATGGAGCACACACATTGTTCCCTGCATAGAACCGGGTGAATTTCATGCCACCCGCTGCCAGCTTGTCGATGTTCGGCGTCTTGATCTTCTGCTGGCCATAGCAGCCTAGTTCGAAGCAACCCAGATCGTCCGCGAGGATGAAGACGACGTTGGGCTTCTCCTGGGCAGCAACGGGCAGACTAAGCCAACCTAAGCAGAGCACAAACACAAGATATCGCATAATAGGCAACCTGTAGGGATGATGCACGATCTTAATCGGTCTACTCCCCTGGAACAACTGTCGATGTGCTGTTCTGGCGATTGAGCAAAATCCAGTGGCATCGTATAACATCTCAGTGTTTCACCATGAAAGTAACAGATGGTTTACCTCTCACGCATTTACACGAAGACCGGCGACGATGGCACCACCGGCCTCGGCGATATGTCCCGCGTTGCCAAGGACGACATCCGTGTTGCATCGTACGGCACCGTGGATGAACTCAATTCCACGCTGGGCCTGCTGCTCGCCCATCATCAGGGGATCCGCGAGTGGAGCTTCCTGCGGATGGTTCAGAACGATCTTTTCGACGTAGGAGCCGACCTCTGCTGCCCTCTTACCGAAGGCGAAGAACACGGCAAGAAACTGCGAGTTACCGAAGAACAGGTACTGCGACTGGAACAGGGTATCGATCGCCTGAACGAAGGCCTGGCCCCGCTCACCAGCTTTGTATTACCCGGCGGTACCAGTTCCGCTGCCTGGGCCCATCTGGCTCGTACCATCTGTCGGCGAGCAGAACGTGAAGTGGTGACGCTGAGCAAACGCGATAAGCTCAACCCGCAAGCCATGATCTACCTGAATCGCCTGTCGGACTATCTCTTCGTCCTGGCTCGTCGGCTCAACCAGGATGGCGAAGGCGATGTGCTCTGGAAACCCGGTGCAGGCCAATAACCAGGGAGCAGACCATGCCCACTCTGCCACCAGACGATGACGCTTACGCCGAGCTGGCCCAGCTCACCGGTCGGTTGATTCACGATATCAAGAACCACATCAGCACGCTCGGCCTCAACCTGCAGCTTCTCGCGGAAGACCTGCACGAACCCGAGACACCCAAGGAACGACGTTCCCATCAGCGCGTGCTGCGTCTGCAGCACGAAACCCAGCGACTGGCGGAACTCTCGAACGACTTCCTTCGCTTCATCCAGCAACGTGAATTGCAGAAGCAGCCTACCAAGATCAACGATCTCATCGACGATCTGGTAGACTTCTACGGCCCCTCGGCACGCCAGGCCCATGTCGAGATCAAGACCTTCCTGCCCGGCGACTTGCCCCTCGTCGAACTGGATGTAGAGCCCTTCAAGCAGGGCTTGCTGAACATCATGCTCAACGCGGTGCAGGCCATGCCCCAGGGAGGCACACTCTCCATTCAGGCGGAGTTGGATACCAGCCACCAGCCACCACGACTGTTGCTGAACTTCATTGATACCGGCATCGGCATGACCCCTGAAGTTCGTGAACAGATCTTCAAGCCCTTCTTCTCACTCCGCCCCGGTGGCACCGGGCTGGGTCTGCCTACCCTCAAGAAAGTCGTCGAAAGCCACGGCGGCACCATCAGTGTGCAGAGTGAACCAGGCAAGGGGACAAAGTTTATCATTGCTCTACCAGTGAAGTGAAGTATGGTTCCCTTTCCCCCCGGAGCTGGGGAGAGGGGAGAATAAATCATCATTTCTTGGAATGAATCGGATTGGCTGGCGTCTTTCTTATACCAGCTCTTCAGGAATCACGATGATCGACCCAGCCGAGCTAGGCCGCTGCTTTGATCGTCATGCTGCGGCGCTGGCGTTGCTGGCCCGGCAATGGTGCGATACGCCTGAAGATGTGGTGCAGGAAGCGTTCATCAAGCTGGCATCGCAATCGCCTGTTCCGAATCATCCAGCAGCCTGGCTCTTCACCGTGGTACGTCGTAGGGCCATCTCCGCTGGTCGGTCACAGCGTCGCCGAAGCCGGCATGAAGGACAGCAGCAACAAATCAAGCCATCGTGGTTCGAGCATGATGCTTCCACTACCCTTGATGCAGAGCAGGCTACGAAGGCATTGGAACAACTCAGCATCGAAGAGCGGGAAGTGGTGCTGGCCCATCTCTGGGGTGGATTGACGTTTGAAGAAATCGGTTCGATGGTGGGCACCTCCACGACCAGTGCC
>CAYPJB010000372.1:0-4709 GCA_964410845.1 uncultured Bacteroidales bacterium
CGTTGACCAGTTCAATAATGCCGGCAAGGTAACGTGAACTTCCTGGACAACCATAGTAAATCGCTCTCCTTCGCGTCGCACTTCGGTTGCACCGGGAAGCATTTTGAGATCTGCCAGATCAGAATCCTGTTGATCGCTGTAGTCAAATTCGAGCACATGACCGCCACCCAACTCGTCAATCAGTTGCCTGGGGGTCCCCAATGCAATCATCTTGCCGTGATCCACAACGCCCACACGATCACACAGTTTCTCTGCTTCGTCCATGTAATGGGTGGTAAGAAGGATCGTCTTGCCCTTCTCCTTATAGCCTTGGATGATTTCCCACAGCTGACGACGCGATTGCGGATCCAGGCCAGTGGTAGGTTCATCCAGGAAAAGAAGATCGGGATCGCCGACGATAGAGCAGGCAACCGCCAGCCGTTGTTTTTGTCCACCGGAGAGTTTGTTGATCCAGACCTTGGTTTTTTCTTGCAGGCTCACAGCTTCGATGGCTTGTTCAGGTGTGATGCCGTTTGCATAAAAGCTGCGAAAGAGACGAACCGTTTCTCCTACCGTCAGCTTATCGGAGAGCTTGGTCTCCTGCAGTGAGATGCCAATGCGTTCTCGGATGGCATCGCCCTGCGTGCTCCATTGCATTCCCAGCACTTCCACTCCACCACTGGTTGGAGTGAGCAGACCTTCGAGAATTTCAATCGTGGTGGTTTTGCCAGCCCCATTAGGTCCCAGCAAGCCAAAGCATTCGCCGGTATTGATGGCTAAATCCAAACCCCGCACCGCTTCGACAGGGGGCTTGGCCGGGTAGGTTTTCTTCAGTCCTACGCAGCGGATGGCAAGCGACCCCATGAAATATGACCTTTCTTTGGCTGTTTCAGCATATTTGACTGATTCTATGCAGTTCGGTTCGCCTGACGATTTATTCAACTCAGACTTCATCAATTCAAACACTGTTTGGCAGTTTAGGCAAGATCATCCCCATGTTTAAAAATGATGATGTTGAAGAAAAAGAGAGGAAATGGTCATTTTGAACTTTGCATTACCTGCAGTTCTGCTATAAGTTCACAATAGCGAAAGAGTTTACCTATCTTTCATGGCCTCAGATTCCGAAGGGATCCATGAACATGCTTAGAAGTTTCATCGGTGCCACTCTGGCACTTGCTCTGCTGATACCAGTTCCAGCCTTGGGTTTGACCTTCCTGGGCAGCTGGCGTTTCTTTACCAGCAACGTCGGCGGATTGCCTACTAACCTGACACCTCCTGGCATTGTGGATAATCCCAATGACTACGAGCTTTCTATTAACATGGGAAAGGTCGATCCACCTTCGACTACGTCTAAATACTCTGTGACTGCCACTCGCGATTTCTCGATCACTGACCCCAGTGAGCTGATTCGCATCTCGCACAGCTTCAGCACCTTGATGCGTGATGGCAACATTAACGTGACCATGACTATTCAGCGTTATGGTGTGGCGAACGATCCGTTCAATTTCCCTCCGTACAGCTTCAATGCACCTGCATACCCAGCCCCTGTTTCCAACCCCTCTCTGAATGACTTCTTCAAGCAGGGTTCACTCACACAGGGACTTTACCGTCTTTCGTTGACGTTGACCTACATTCGAAATCCCAACGATAACTCGAACTGGAATAACAGTTCACCACACGTCTTTAACTTCCGCAAAGTTCCCTAAGACAGACACGCATTACCGACACAGCCCGAGTAGCACCAGCTATTCGGGCTGTGTTGTTTTCATAACGTAGCATCATGCGATCATCCACGACATCACGTTCCGCTACAAGTGCCGGCAGTTCACTTCCTGTTTCACTGCCACTGATGGTGGTCGATGGGTTCATGGAAGCCATCCTGCTCATCATCCTGGTAGCTACCCCCTGGATGTTCGGCGGGTACGATCCGAAGTATGTTCATTTTGCCTGCATAGGCATTTCCGCCATCTTGCTTCTCTGGGCACTGCGGCAGATCCTCGGTTGGAAGTTGCAACTACATCGCTGCTTGGTATCCGTACTGCTGCTTTTGTTCTTCCTGGTATCCAGCCTCGGACTTTTGTCAATGCCTCGCAGCACGTTGAGCTGGCTGTCACCCGAAGCTGTGAGACTGTACGACCTGCTGCTCCCAGCACAACGTGAAACGCCTGCAATCGAACCGCCTCTGGATGAACTCCCCTATCAGCCCGGCACCACACTGAGCCTCTATCCTGGCGCGACCCAAATGGTACTGCTGGAATACCTGGCAGCCATGATGCTGTTTCTGCTGGCACGGCATGCACTGGCATCACCAGCCCGACTCCAGCGTTTAGCGTATGCTCTCCTCATCAATGGTTGTCTCCTGTCCATTTTTGCACTCATTCAGAAAGTCCGTTCACCAGGCTATTCGATCTATGGCTTCGAAGTGCCAGGCGATCCCTTTGGTCCGTTCATTAATCGCAATCATTTTGCCAGCTATGTCAACTTCAGCGTCTTTCTGGGAATGGGCCTCTTCCTGACCAGTCTGAAGACCAGAGTTGGAGAGTATCGACGAACGATCAGTGGACAGAAAATTCCGGTGAGCTATTCCACAGGCAGTTTCAGTGATATCCTCCAGCATCCGCAGGCAGTATGGGTACTGATTCCACTTGCCGTTTGCGTTACTGCTATCCTTGCCAGCCTCTCTCGTGGTGGCATCCTGGCACTGACAGTCGGCATGGGGCTTGCCCTGCTGGTCTGGCGAAAACGCCAGGGGACGCAAAACATCCTGGCATTGCTCGCTATTCCGCTGGTCGCTCTTGGCATCCTGCTGTGGTATGGCGCTACACCAACGCTTGAACGTATTGAACAGGAACATACAGCTACCGAAGGCCGATTCGGAATCTGGCAGGCTGGCTGGGAAGCATTCACTCGTTTCCCACTGCTGGGTACAGGGCTTGGCACCTTTGGCATCGTCGAACCGATGTTTCGCCCGGGTTCTGCCAGCCAAACCATGTATCACATTCATGCCCATAACGAATACGTCGAAGCCTTGGTGGAAGGTGGCATCATTCGGTTGCTCCTCACACTGGGGTTGATTACCCTGGTCTTGCGTGCTGGCTGGCATGGCACACTCAGCAAATCCAGCACCATCGAGCCGGCTATGCTGCTGGGAGCCTGGGCTGCCTGCATCACGCTGGCAGTGCAAAGCTTCGGAGAGTTCGGCATTCACCTTCCAGCTGTTGCTGCCACCGTTGCTGTGACGGCGGGGTATCTCGTGGCACTTGCTGCACGCAGTAAATCCAGCTCATCCGATGACCCCAGTCTGATCCGCTTTCACTATTTCGGCGTCGGGCCCATTATTGCAGTGGTCTTTGCCGGCTCACTCGCGGTCGTACTCTTTGTTGGATCCTGGCTCACCTGGCAGAGTGAAGGCTTCCGTGAATATGGCCTGTCACTCGCCACCCAAGCAAGGAAACAGCTCGACCCGGGTCTTTACGAGAAGGCTGTCAAGATGCTCGATGGTGGCATCTATTACGGACGAGCATTCTCCCGAGTGCGAACTGAACGATACGACATCGAAAACCAGCGTCTGGCCTTATGGGAAACGCAGGCAAGGCAGGCATTCAATTACACCATTTCGGTACAGCAACTGGCGCGCGTCAGCAGTGGAGTTGCCTGCACTTTCCAGTTGCCACTGTCCTGTCTGGCAGAAGATGTGTTGCAACCCTACCTGGCACAATCAACCATGGCAGAAGTACTACGCCATGAACAACTCGCTTCATGGAAATGGCAACATCAGCATCTGCTGGCAGCACGTGATTTGACACCGACTCTGTTCATTCCTCAATTGGAAATTGCCAAGCATGTGCTTCCGTCTCAAGCCAAGATCGCAGCAGCTGACACCAAGCTGTATTGGAAGCAATCCGATCCGTTACAGAAGTATCTGGACCGTCTCAAGCTGCTCTACCCTCAACGAGCAGACACGTGGTTCTTCGCTGGTGAACTGGAATGGAATGATGGACTGCGCGAGCAGGCACTGCAAAGCTGGAGCAAATCGCTTTCCATCAGCGAGGAGTTTCTCAAAAGTATTGTGACGGCGGCGTCATTTTCCGCCCTGCAACCGCAATCCAAACTCAGCGATGCTGATATCATTGCCAAGTTGCTGCCCCGCGAATCGCCTGATCTTTTTGTCAAAGCAGCCTGGACGCTCTACCCGGAGAGCGACAAGGCAGCGAATCGACAGATTTACATGGACAAGGCCATTCAACTCCTGGAAACACGCACGGATACGCTTTCACCGGAGAATCAGTTCACATACGGACTGGCCAAGTGGGGCATGAACCAGCGTGAACAGGGCTTGCAGCACCTCCTCGTCGCAGTGCGCAACAGGCCGGACAAAGTCATCTGGCGACTCGACCTCGCTCGACTGTATCTCGAACTCGAGAAGTATGCCGATGCTCGTGAGCAGACACTCCTGGTACTTCAATCACAGCCGAATAACCTCGAGGCTAACCTTTTATTGAAAAAACTCGAGGAGATTCAACGACCAGTGAAATAGTTAGTGCATCGTCCAGCCAGTTATACACGAAGAAGTTCGCGGGAAACCATTTGCGAACAGCCTCTTCCATAGCCCCCGGCCCCGGAAGGGTTTATAATGTCGCTAGATACGGAAACCAATTTGGGTGTCTGCTTCGCCTCTTACGGTGTATTTCATGAAGTATTCACCGCGTTTCGCGGATTCTCCTATCGCA
>CAYPJB010000373.1:0-4693 GCA_964410845.1 uncultured Bacteroidales bacterium
ACTGCCTCACAAAACGATCAGGCATATTCATAGATCAACTCTCTTTCTTCCTTGATGGGTTCTTCTTCCTGTTCGACCCACTCCTCTACGGACAATTGAACCCGTTCGGGAGCTGACCGATCAGGCATGATAATTCGTTCGTAATGGCGGATGGGTGGCAGCATTTCGACGCAGCGCTTATACTCCTCATACCAAGCAGACGGATTGCTTCCTGGGAAGTTCTGCCGATAGCAGATCTCCACAGGAAGCAGGATGTCACCACCAGGCCCGGTATGAAATCGAAGCCGTGCATAGGTTTGCCCACCACGGGCCACGATGAACATGACCGCCCAGTCGCTCGGCCCAAAACACCGGGCGAACGTTCTCTCATCGGTGAAACTGGGTTCAGCCGATTCACCTGGATGAGTGTGAGTCCAGATTCTCGCGCAGGATTCCAGAGGAATCCCACGATCCACCATGGCATCGAAGTAATCCGCCACGGCAGCGTCCTGCAGACTCACCGTCACCTCACTAGCCTGCTGCTTGACCAGATGGATATCCTGGATCAGCAACAGATCATTCGGATCAGATTGGGCAAAGCCGCCGACTTCGGTGCGGCCAGCATCACGCAGAAAGAGCAGCTTGGCCCAGGCATACGGAGTCAGCCGTAGTACAGGCCTGCTCGTCTTCCTCGTCATCAGGGGATTCAGTTGATTCGTCATCGTCAGTCTCCTCGTTAGGTTGACAGTTGGAACATAGACCATCAGAAAGGCATGCATCGCAGCCATCCGCCATACAGGCAGAACAGTGGATCATGCAGTGGGTGCAGAAATAGTTGTCGCAGTGAGGACAAGCCTTCACGCAGCCTTGGCACATCGTGTCCGTACAGTTCTCGCAGTAGCCTGAACACTCGCGACAGATCTGATCGCCACAACAGGGACAGGAAGTTGCCTCGTCTTCGTCCATGAGCGTGGAGCAACTCTGACAGTTTTGACCCGACCACAGGCTGATTTTGAGGTATGCGCTGTCCGGGTTATAGGTCAGCAAAATCTGCTGCACGATCAGGAAGAAGTCGAACAATCTTCCCTGTTGGAGTGCTTCCTTGATGGAGGCTGCACCGGATCCCTCGCACAATACCTCGTTGTTCACATGAGGATGCACCATGTCCTCATTGGATGTTGCGGGGTTCGGGTCCAGTGCTTTGATGCGATAGCAATGGCTGCTGCCCAGATGGTTCCATTCCAGAATGATCTGGAAACGACCGAGGTCGATGCCCTCAATCTCAATTGATGGAGTCGTGACACGAACCTCCATTTCCTTGAGATCGCACTCAACCTCCTCGTACTCCGCCTCCAGAAACTGCAGTTCACGCCAGAGTTCCGGAAGCGTGATCAGGGGGATTTGCTCTCTCCGTTGCTTGAGGGATTGGAGGAGTTCCTGGCTGCGGAGGACCAAATCAGACACCATGCGCTGGAGATCGTTTTCCAGATCAGCTTGAGCATGTGCCCATTGGGAATCGAGAGCATTTTGATGAAGATGTTTTCTGGCAACCAGACGCTGCCAGAGAGTGTGTGGTAGCTCCAGTGTTTCCCGCTCAAGTCGGGATTTGACGAGCTGCCGATGAATCCGGAGTGCTGCCCGCCATTTCTGACGTTGAGCCTTTGTCCATGGCATGAGGAACCTTTCGTGATGGTGAAACGAAAAGAGCGGCCCACCGTGGACCGCTCTTGAAATTGGAAATGACGATGGTCAACAGGCTCCTTCGATCTTGACTGCCGTGATCGAGACGCGATCACCTTCCTGCAAGACCTGACTCGCAGAACATGGCTGGCGCCCGACTCTGATCAGATAGGAAGATGGATCTCCCTTAATTTTGGCATCGAATAGCTGCTTCACTGTTGTGCCCTCTTCGATGGTCAAGTAATCCGCGAAGCCAGCACCTTGGTTGTTGATGAATAGAATCCGCATCTCTCTCTCCCTGTGAAAACGAAAACAGCCACTCCACCATGGAATGGCTTGTTGTTCTTGAGCTTGGTGAATCAATACAAACGCCGAAATCGAACTCGACGTTGATGACGACTGCGAAGGCGGTGGCTTTGACGCAGCCGACGTGGCCATTGGGCCAATTGATTAGGCAGCGGAAATCGCTGATGAAACTGGAACCCGCTTTGCTGCAGATAACCGACACTTTCTCCCGTGACGCGCGCAAGAGCACGCAGCAGGTCTTGCCTGTACATGGTTTCTCCTTGGGTAGGGTTAGTTCAACAACCGGACATCATGACTGTTTTGAAGACTTCGACTTCTTGCAACGCTTGGTACCGGGGGAGTTTTTCTCAAATAGATCCTGAGCAATAGGTCGGGACAACATGCGAAGAAGCCGTTGCAAAATCGATCTCACTTCTGCTTCTCGATCATGGGTGACTTCATCAGATGGCTTTTGTTCTTTCATGCATCCTCCAGTAAAAACAAAAGAGCGAACCCCCACCGCAGAGGTTCGACTCGTAGTTGATCGTTGGTGACCGTTAGTCACCCAGACTAAGTGGATATCCTTGCAAGGGCTTGAACTGAAACCGGACATGCTTATGCCGGGTCCACTTGTTGGAATTGCAAGGAGGTTCCTGAATCGGCAAGAGGGCATGGGGGAGCCCTCGTTCATCCATCTCCCTCTGTAATTGGAGAGCGAGATGTACTGTTTGGGTATAAGTGCCAAGCATGGAAGCTATTTGCCTGTGCTGATAGCCCTCCTTCTTCAGCTTGACGATTTGAGGACGCAGTTTCTCACGAGCAGGCATCTCAAACAAATCAACAACCATTTGCTTTTGAAGCACATGACCGAATTTTTGCTGATACGCTTTGCAGGGAAGAAAAGACGTCAAGTCGAGTGTGAAAAAGGCTCGCTGGACAGGCTGGCCTTGCCGAAGCAATTGGTAAGGCCACACGTGGATCTTCGAAATCCATTTGCGAAGCAGTTGCCCCATCTCGAATGACTCACCAGAGAGTTCTTTGAGCGACTTCAATGCCATCGCCTTGATGTCACTGACACTCGGCAAAGAAGGAGTCTCGGGCAACTGTTCCGTCAATTGCTCAAAATCACCCTTGCACGAAGCAATGTCCAATTCGACAGCAGTCAGTTCACGCTTAAGCGATTCACTGATGCCACATTCACGGACTGCTTGAACGAGGTTCTCACGCTGACGTTCAAGCTTCTCCAGACGGGCTTTTTCCTCTACCAGACGTTGGCTCTGCTGAACAGCAAATTCCTCCAAAGCCTTGGACAATTCGCTGGTTAAGGCAGATTCAAAATCAGGGAGTGAAGCAATCACCTCGAACAACGCATCAAGTAGCTTTCGTCTGGACATGTGACCGTTGACAGAAACAGGGTTCCAACACAAGTAATCACGCACGCCTGAACAGATTAATCGGTTTTTCTGTCCATGTGCACCGTAGTGCAAAAGTCGGCCACAGACCCCACATACCAAGTGCTGGCCAGGCCAGACTGTTCGCTTGCGGGGCTTGTTGGACAGTGGATCGACACCGTGCTGAGGCTTGCGCTGATACTTTCCGTTGCGCGCATCAAGCATCCGCATGACGCGATCAAAACGAGATGGTTCGATGATGACAAGATTGGGACAGAATCGTTCTAATCGCTCAGAATCCGGAGCACGCACCGACTTCCGTTTTCCAGTTTTATTAACCCGCACACACATTCTTGTGTTGCGAACTCGAAGTCCTTTCAAAATGGGGTTGCGGAAGAACTGTGGCACGTTACCGGCTGTCCACTTTTTAACCCGACAGTACTTAGGCACAGGAACGCGTTGTTCATTCAACCAATCAGCCACCATCGCATAATTCCACCCTTCTTCTAGTAGCATAAATACTTTTACGATGATAACAGCAGCAACTGGGTCAACAGTGATTTCATTGTCGAACTTCGCGTTGGGCGGAACGATGTAGCCCCACGAGATAAGGTGGATCATTTCGCCTTGCATGAACCGATTACGATGACTACGGCGTATTCGTTTGGCTGTATCAGCGTTATACATCGAGTGTCTGATCGCCGATAATCCTGCAATCTGCGTCCAGTTCTCGTTGGCAGTGTCAAGCTGATCATTTATGGCAATGACACGAGTGCCATGATCAATGGCATGCTCACAAAACAGCTGGGCATGAACTCGACGAGCAAGGCGACCCAGGTCTTCGCAAACGACCAAGTCGTATTTCTCACTTTCGACTTCTTCCCATGCCTGGAGATATTCTTTTCGCTCCAGAGATTCGCCGCTGCCGACGCCAGCAAGGACTTTGATCTCAAACTCCAGATCTGTTACCCTCAGCAAGTACTCGCGGTAGAATGCGTCTTGATCATCCAGACTCTTTTCGTTTTGGGTAACACGCGATATGCGTGCAATACCTAGCACTTTAAGTACCTTGCCACTCCTTGGCTCCAATGGGGGTTGGAGCAGGGCTGCTTTGTAGTTACTCATCTGTTTCTCCAGACCAGGCATTCTGATCTAGAGAGAGGGGGCACTATGCCCGGCAGACATTAGCAATGATCACGAATCAACAGCAAAGTAATCCTCTGCTGTGAAGTCGATCCTCTGAGCCAATGCCACATTCAGCAAATTCATGCTGTTTTCGATGTTAGGAAATGCAAATTGCCTTGTACCACATTACCGTGTTACGCTTGACCGATCATCACTCATTGCACCGCATTCCT
>CAYPJB010000374.1:0-4690 GCA_964410845.1 uncultured Bacteroidales bacterium
TCGTCATTACCGATTTGATTAATGATGCGATGCCGATCCTTCGTTACCAGGTGGGCGATGTAGCACGATTCCTGCAGGGAGATTGTGCGTGTGGAAGAAAAACATCGAGGATCGAGATTCTGGGGCGAATTCAAGAAGTTCTCGAGTTTGAAGGGAGGAAGATCTATTCCCGTGAAGTGGCGGACACATTCTATGCTGATCCCGGAATTGCCAACGCTCGATTAGAGGAAGTTGCTGCGGGGTGTTTTGAAGCTATGGTCGTACCAACACCCAATGGGCCTGACCCCGATTTGTCGGCCTGGCAGGAACGATTCCGAACGCTTGTCAAGCTTGGGGTAAAAAGGATCAAGTGCAGGATCGTTCCGACGCTTCGCCCTGAGACGAGTGGCAAATACTTGCTGGTTTGGCCTTACACCTCATCCACATAGTGTATTCACATGCTACCCTCCTCTCTTCGTGATGATTTTCCATTTCTCAGACAGATTCACCCGAACGGGAATCCCTGGGTCTATCTGGATAGCGCTGCCACTACACTCAAACCGTTGCCCGTCATTCAGGCGATAACTGCGGCGATGAGCTTACACAGCACCAATGTGCATCGATCTGTGCATGGCCTGGGAGATGTCACCACCGAGAAATATGAAACAGCACGTAGAAAAGTGGCTCGATTTATCGGTGCAGAGACGCACGAGATTGTTTTCGTACGCAATACCACCGAAGCACTGAACCTGGTTGCTCAAGGGTATGATCGGAAAGGTGTTACTCTGGCTTCCTGGGGTGAGCACCATTCAAATCTGTTGCCCTGGCAACGAGGTGGTTTGCGGGGTGTTGCTCCGCTGGATAATGGTAGCCCCAATCTACCTCGTATGATGGAGGAGTTGAAAAAAGGCGATGTTTCCATCGTGACGGTCTCCCACATCAGCAACGTGACCGGAATCAAAACGGAGATTCGAGAACTGGCTGATGCAGCACATCGGGCTGGTGCAATTCTAGTAGTGGATGCAGCACAGTCCGTTGGACGTATCCCCATTGATGTGCAGGAGCTGGATTGTGATTTTCTTGCATTCAGTGGACACAAAATGTACGGGCCATCCGGAATCGGTGTGCTTTACGGCAAGGCGGAAAAGCTATTAGAACTGAGAGCATCGCTGCTGGGTGGAGGCACTGTCGAATCAGTGACAGTTAACGGCCAGGTAGCTCGTCCCCTGCCCTGGAAGTTGGAAGCAGGCACTCCAGCAATAGAAGCAACTATTGCCCTGGGTGCAGCCGTGGATTACCTGCAACAATGGGGTATGGATGAGGTAGCTGAGCATGAATCTGCATTAGCTCAATATGCAGCGAGCCAATTTAAGCAGTTGAACCCACGATTGCAGAGCAGTTGGCATTCAGAAGGATCTTCAGTCGGTTCGTTCAGTTTCTACCTGCAGAACGAATCATCTCATGTCATGGCAAGAACGCTGAGTGACCGTTATGGCATCTGTGTTCGTTCAGGATATCTCTGTGCCCAGCCGTTGCTGGAACATTGGAAAGTACCCCCAGTCATTCGACTTTCTTTTGGGATTTACAACAAAACTGAAGACATCGACTATTGCTTTCATGCAATTCAGGAAATACTGCGTTCGCTTATTGTGAGATAGCAAAAACTCAACAGCTATTCCAGATCAATGAGTTCTGCTATTCCTGCCTCAGCAACTTGTCGACCTGTCAGGAATCTACCTTCGCTGATCCAGGTGCGGACATGCAGTTTTGAGACATTGCCCAGCAAACGCACTTCGAGATCAAGAAGTTCTTCTTCCAGTTGCTGGAAGTGCGAGGCCCAATGCCTTGCTTCGACGCTGTCCACCCGTTTATCACTTTCCCAGCGCATGCGATGGAAGAGAAGCGTCGAATAGGGAGTGACATATCGTTTGTATGCTGCAGCGAAGATCAGAACGGTAGCAGAAGAGCATTCACCGAGTACGTAGCAATGCACTTTCAGCTTTCGCAGGCGAACGAGAGAGAGAATGGCCATCGCGCCATAGACCGAACCGCCTGCTGAATCGATATGAAAAGCGCACTCTGTTCCAGGCTTGAGTTCAAGAAGTTCTTTGATAACATCTGCTTCCCAGTCGTCGACATCGCCAATGAGAGCGAATTCAGGAAGCGGTTTCTTGCGTGGCTTGGGCATGGTTTTTGTTAAGTAAGCGTCAATCGTAGGTTCTGCACTCTAGCGGAAGGAATGCGATCATACAATCAAAAAGAGTAATGTAGACTTCGATCAAGGTGCGACGTGCGAGTGGCGCTGGTGCATGATTGGCTGCTCGGTATGCGTGGTGGCGAAAAAGTACTCGCTGCCATTGCCTCGCTCTTCCCACAGGCTGAACTCTTCACACTGCTGGTGGATTGTTCTGCTGTGTCAGCAGACTTGCTTCAGCACAAGCTGCATACCAGTTGGCTCCAGCAACTTCCTGGCGTGAAGCGATATTATCGCAAGCTGTTGCCCTGGATGCCGAGAGCTATTGAACAGTTTCGTTTTGATGAGTTTGATCTTGTCATCAGTTCCAGTCACTGTGTTGCCAAAGGGGTCAATGTCCCATCTGGCGTGCCACATATCTGTTACTGTCATACCCCTATGCGTTATGCATGGGATTTGCAGGAGCTCTATCTGGAGCGAGTACCGGTTTTCCTTCGCAGATGGGCACGACGGGAACTGCAGAAACTGCAGCGATGGGATTGTGAAACGGCAAGCAAGGTAACGCACTTCATTGCTAATGGTCGAACTGTGCAGGAACGCATCCAGAAAGCTTATGGTCGGGAAAGTTGTATTATCCATCCACCAGTAGATACGCAATTCTATGTCCCCGTTGAATCATTGAAGCGTGAGGATTATTACCTGGTAGTTTCAGCTTTGGCTCCGAACAAACGCATTGATCTTGCCATCGCAGCATGCCAGCAGTTGAAGAGAAAACTGATAATCATTGGAACTGGTCCTGAGGAGTCTCGACTACGCAAGCTGTCAACCAGCGAGACGTGTTTCCTCGGCTGGGGTTCCAACGACCAAATACGCCATCATCTCCAGCGTTGTGCTGCCCTGCTATTTCCAGGTGAAGAAGATTTCGGCATAGTTCCCATTGAAGCTAATGCCTGTGGCTGCCCGGTAATTGCTTATGGCAAAGGTGGCGCTACCGAGACTGTTAAGCCGCTAGGTAAGTCCGACAGGCCGACAGGTGTCTGGTTTATGGAGGCAACCACAGAATCACTGATAGATGCCATCAGGGTTTTTGAACTCGAGAAAGAAAGTATCGAGGCGAACCATTGCCGTCTCAACGCTGAGCCGTTTGGCACGAGCCATTTTATCACTCAATTCGAAGCATTCTGCTCCAGGGTGATGCACGCCCGTGGTCTCTCATAGAATGAGGGAGTTCATATGCCCGAGATAAAACATGAATAAGCCGGTCACCTTCAAGTCTGTTGCCCACTGGCAGGAACGGCTCGATCATATCGTTGAAACCATGCGAGAGATGAGTACGCATAGCGATCCTCAAGCCATGGTGCAATCGTATCGCAATCGCATGCGACACCTGTTGCCGGACAACACTATCATTGCAGTAAGTCGGCGAGGATTATCTTTTCCCAGGTTCCGCATCACTCGTTCAACAACGTGGAGGCACACTGTTAATCCATGGAAGGAGCAGGAGAAACTGCCTGTTCTGCAGGGAGGTTTATTAGGCAAATTGTTGTACGAAGGGCATCCTCGAATCATCGATGACATTCAACTGGAGCATGATGATCCTGCTCGTGAGTATCTCCAAGGCCAACGATCTTTGTTAGCCATTCCGCACTACGATCAGGGCGAAGCTCTCAACATGGTCTTTATCCTGCGTACGGAATCACAGGGGTTCGATCCCGAAGAGTTTCCAGAGCAGGTGTGGATCAGCAACCTCTTTGGACGAGCCACTCATAACCTGGTGCTGCGTGAGCAGGTACAACAGTCGTTTGATTCCATGGATCGTGAACTGAAGACCGTTGCAGCGATTCAGCGTTCGTTATTACCTAAAGAGTTACCCAGCATTCCAGGTCTCGACCTGGCTGCATATTATCAAACCTCGGCACGTGCAGGTGGCGACTACTACGATATGTTTCCGCTGCCAGACGGACTCTGGGGACTCCTTATTGCGGATGTCAGTGGTCACGGTACGCCAGCAGCTGTTCTCATGGCTGTGACGCACAGTATCGTGCACAGTTATCCCGGCCCTGCCACGCCGCCAGGCACCATGCTGCAGTATGTCAATCAGCGTCTTTCAGAAGCGTACACCAATGATGTGGAAGCGTTTGTCACAGCGTTCTACGCTGTCTTTGATCCGGTTAAGAAGTCGCTGACCTATGCCAATGCAGGGCACCCACCTCCTCGTCTCAAGCGGTGTTCCGATGGCACCTTGCACGCGATCGATGGTGAACGTGCATTGCCTCTCGGCATCTTTCCCGACACAGTTTATCAGGACCATCGAGTGCAATTGGTGCAGGGCGATCAACTGATTTTCTACACGGACGGGATTACTGAAGCTCACAACACTAATGGCCAAATGTATGGCACGGAACGATTGGATGCCATGCTGAGTAACTGTGGCATCACGGCCCAGGGGCTTCTTGATGATGTAGTGGCCAACGTGGGCAAATTCACTTCTGATGCTCCTCCAGAAGACGACCGCAC
>CAYPJB010000375.1:0-4676 GCA_964410845.1 uncultured Bacteroidales bacterium
AAGGCAAGCAGGGACGATTCCGCGAAAATCTACTCGGCAAGCGTGTTGATTACTCTGCTCGTTCGGTGATCGTCGTCGGTCCCGAGCTCAAACTTCACCAGTGCGGTCTACCCAAGAAGATCGCCCTGGAACTCTATCAGCCATTCATCATCCGTCGGCTGAAAGAGCTAGGCTTTGCTGACACGATCAAGTCAGCCAAGCGCATGCTGGAACGCAAGGCTGACGAAGTATGGGATATCCTCGAAGAGGTAATCAAGAATCACCCCGTGCTGCTCAACCGTGCACCCACGCTACACCGAATGGGTATCCAGGCCTTCGAACCGACACTCATCGAAGGTAATGCTATTCGCATTCACCCGCTCGTCTGTCGTGGATTCAATGCTGACTTCGACGGCGACCAGATGGCAGTTCACCTGCCTTTGTCGATCGAAGCCCAGGTGGAAGCCCACGTGCTGATGATGGCGACCAATAACATCTTCAGCCCGGCGAATGGCCAGCCGATCATTTCACCTTCGCAGGACATCGTCATGGGGTGCTACTTCATGACTGCAGCACGCGAAGGTGAACTGGGGCAGGGAAAGGTTTTCAGCAACTCCGCTGAAGTACACCTGGCCTATTCACAACGCAAAGTTGGTCTGCACGCGAAGGTGCACGTCCGAGTGCCTATCGAAAAGAAGGTGCTCACCGACGTCAACGGCAAGATCGAGCTTGCCCAGCGTAGCCACAACGGGCTGGTGTTGACTACCGTCGGTCGTGTACTGTTCAACGATATTCTGAATCCGGCGATGGCCTTTTATGATCTTGCTCTATCGAGCAAGTACCTGGCACGCATCATTGCTGATTGCTACCAGCTTATGGGCCGTCGCGAAACCATTGATCTTCTCGACCGCATGAAGGTGACAGGCTTCCGTGAATCGACGGTTTCCGGTCTCTCCTTCGCAACAGATGATCTTCGTACTCCTGACAACAAGGAATCGCTGATCAAGAATGCCGAGAAGGAAGTGGAGAAGATCGTCAAGAGTTACCAGCGCGGTCTGCTGACTGAGACCGAGCGGTATAACAAGATCATCGAAGAGTGGACGCGAGTTCGCGAAGCACTGACCCAACAGATGATGAAGGATCTGAAGGATGATCACCGCAATGGTCAGCAGTATCTGAATCCGATCTACCTGATGGCCCACTCTGGTGCCCGTGGTGGCGTCGAACAGATCCGTCAGCTGGCTGGCATGCGAGGCCTGATGGCTAAGCCTTCGGGTGAAATTCTCGAAACGCCTATCAAGGCGAACTTCCGTGAAGGATTATCCGTGCTTGAGTACTTCAGCTCCACACACGGTGCTCGCAAGGGACTGGCTGATACCGCCCTCAAGACGGCTGATTCAGGTTACCTGACCCGTAAGCTTTGCGATGTCGCTCAAAACGTCGTCATTACCATGCACGATTGCGGTACCACCCAGGGTATCACCAAGGGTGTCAGCTACAAGGGTGAGGAAGTTGAACGGTCACTCAGTGAAATCATCCGTGGCCGCATCAGCCGTCATGACATTCGCGATCCTGTCACGGATGAGGTCATCGTTCACGAAAACGAAATGATCTCGACCGAAAAAGCCCGCAAGATTGAATCGCTGGGCATCGATAAGATGCAGGTCCGCAGTCCGATGACCTGTCAGACCTCGCTGGGTATCTGTCAACTGTGCTACGGCATGGATCTGGCAACAGGTGCCATCGTGGAACAGGGTATGGCGGTCGGCGTCATCTCCGCTCAGTCGATTGGTGAACCTGGAACGCAGCTCACCATGCGTACCTTCCACATCGGTGGTGTGGCTACGCTGAAGGAGTTTGGTGAAAGCCAGCACAAGTGCAAGAAGGGCGGAACACTCAAGTTTGCCCGCATCAATGCTGTCACGAATGATCAAGGCATCAGCATCGCCCTGGCTCGTAACGGTGAAATCACCATCATCGATGCCAAGGGACGCGAAGTCGAGAAGTTCCCTATCCCCAATGGCGCTGAAATGCGTGTGAAGGATGGCGATACGGTAACCGGTGGCACGGTGCTCTGTAAATGGGATCCACACGTCACCCCGATTCTTTCGGAGAAGGGTGGTAAGATCCGTTACGAAGATATCAAGATCGGCGAAACGGCTCGCGAAGAAACCGATGCAGGTGGTTCCCGCCGACTCATCATCATGGAACACAAGGGCGATCTCCACCCAAGTATCGTGGTGGAAGATAACCAGGGTTCCATCCTCGACGTGTACTTCCTTCCAGAAAAGGCTCACGTCGAAGTCGCCAATGGTCAGCAAATTGCTGCTGCAACCGTTCTGGCCAAGACTCCTCGTGAAGGTGGCGGTACTCAGGACATCACCGGTGGTCTGCCCCGTGTGACCGAGCTCTTTGAAGCTCGTCGTCCCAAGGATCCGGCCATCATCGCAGAAGTTTCAGGTAAGGTTGAAATCGCCGTCGAGCGTACCCGTGGCAAGCGAAAAGTGCTCGTCACACCTTTCGATGACAAGGGCAAGCCAATCGGTGATCCGGTGGAGCACCTGGTTCCGCAAGGCAAGCCGATGCGTGTGCATGGTGGCGACTTCATCCGTGAAGGTGAGCCTCTCTGCGACGGACCACTGGTTCCTCATGATATTCTCCGCGTCAGCGGAACCGAGGCCCTTCAGAACTATCTGCTCAAGGAAATTCAAAGCGTCTATCGCAGTCAGCGTGTGGAAATCGATGACAAGCATATCGAGATCACGCTCGCCCAGATGCTTCGCAAAGTGAAGGTGGAAACCGTTGGCGATACCAAGCTGCTGCCTGGCGCCGTCATCGACAAGTTCATTTTCCGCGAAGTCAATGAACGCCTGAAGAAGTGCGTGAAGGTGAAGAACCCTGGCGATTCCAACTTCAAGGAAGGCGAAGTGATCGACAAGGAAACCTTCCAGCAGGAGAAGGCTCGCGTGGAAGAGGCGGGCGGCAAGGTGCCGACTTCAACTACGCCACTCTCTGCTTCCTCGTCGACACAGCTGCTCGGTATTACCAAGGCTGCGGTCCAGTCGGAAAGCTTCATCTCCGCAGCGAGCTTCCAGGAAACTACCAAGGTACTTACAGAAGCAGCACTGGCTGGTAAGCAGGATCGCCTGGTGGGTCTGAAGGAGAACGTTATCTTGGGTCACCTCATTCCTGCAGGCACGGGATTCAAGATCCACCAGGAAGCTGAAGTGAAAGTGAATCCTGAACTGGGCATCTCCCAGGCCAGCTTCGCACCTCCACCCAAGGTTCGCCCAGTACAGACAACGGAGCCTGTAGCCGCTGTTGAATAAACTAACTTTTGTTCACTCATCAGAGATACACCTGTCATCGTTTGCACTCCAGCGAACGATGACAGCGTGGAACAACGTCAGCAAGGGATTGCTAGACCAAACGAAACTTTTGCTTCGTACTTCATGAAACATACTTGACGTAGAAGCGATACTCGGTAACATCCCATTCTGTCCCAAGAACTCGCAAAGCGAAACGAATAGATATGCCGACGATTAACCAACTCATCAAGAAGCCTCGCAGTGTGCAACGGAGCAAGCCGAAGCATCCTGCGATGCAAGGCAATCCTGCCAAGCGTGGCGTGTGTCTGCAAGTCAAAACGATGACTCCGAAGAAGCCGAACTCCGCTCTCCGCAAGGTGGCGCGTGTTCGACTGTCGAACGGCATCGAAGTGACGGCTTACATCCCTGGTGAAGGGCACAATCTTCAGGAACACTCGATTGTTCTTGTGCGTGGTGGTCGCGTCCGCGATCTTCCCGGTGTGCGCTATCACATTGTCCGCGGTGTACTGGATACCCAAGGCGTTGCGGATCGAAAACAAGCTCGATCCAAGTATGGCGCCAAGAAGGCCAAGAAGTAATTGCCCTTCCAGTCCTCCATCGGCTCTCTTCCTATTCGCCAGGGCTTTTTAACCATGCATGAGTGCATTCTTGAACTCTGCTTTACTTGTGCGGATTGTGACGACTCTATCGGCGCTTCCGTTCATTGCAGTGGCAAGGGAATGAAAGATTGGCCTCGCAGCAATGCTGCAGCCCATATCCGCTGTCCACATTGTGGCTCAGCTAATAAGATAGTTTTTAACATCGGCTCGGGGCAGGTGGTCGATGTGAGTCCTGCTGAGGACTTGATTCCACGTGCCACTGTGCCTTCTCGTAACTAACTCGAACGGAACCATGGCCTCCAAGAAACGTACCGCCGGCCACGCTATGCTGGCCCCTGACCCCATTTACGATTCACTGCTCGTCACCAAGTTCATCAACTGCTTGATGTGGCAAGGCAAGAAGTCCATCGCGCAGAAGATGTTTTATGATGCGATGAACCAGGTGAAGAAGCGAGCCGGCGAAGGCAAGGAATTCGAAATCTTCGAAGTCGCTGTCGAGAACGTGAAGCCCACGCTCGAAGTGCGTTCCAAGCGAGTGGGTGGTGCCAATTACCAGGTGCCTATGCCCGTGAAGCGCGAACGTCAGCAGAGCCTGGCGATCCGGTGGATCATTGCTGCTTCCCGCAGCAAAAAAGGCAAGCCCATGTTCCAGAAGCTTGCCGACGAATTCATGGCTGCTTACCGTCGTGAAGGCGAAGCCATGGCCAAACGCGAAACCACCATCAAGATGGCCGAAGCCAACAAGGCCTTCAGCCACTTTGCTTGGTAG
>CAYPJB010000376.1:0-4675 GCA_964410845.1 uncultured Bacteroidales bacterium
TTTCTCCCGCACCGCATAGAACCCGAACTCCTGGCCTTGGAATTTCGAGAACCCTGCGAGAGCTTTCGCTTCCTTGGTGAAGACGTAGCCGGTGAAGTCCTGGGTGGAATTCGGGAACGTCACACGGAAGGTGAGTTGATGCTTCATTGTGGGGGTGATCTTGCCAGTCACCTCATATTTGCGGCCTGACTGTTCCGAAGTGTAACCACCGGTGATATTGCCCTCAGCATCCACCGCCAGTTCGAGCGTAGCTGCACGGCGGCCATCGTCGAAGAGCTGGTACGTGCCAGCGATCATGGCCGGGTCGAATGCTTCGCCGAGCACACTGCGGCCGACAGGCTTCTTCGCTTCGGTGCCGGGCAGATGCTTACTGACGAGATACAGCTTGGCGGAGCCGACCGGTTCCAGATAGCCACCGTCGGCATTGTTGACGAAGTGGAGATCAGCATTCATCGAAGCGGGAACCACCTGGCCCAGATCGAGACTGAAGCGGAAGTCATCATACAAATGCACCGTCGCGGCATAGGCTTGCAATGCCCGTTCCTGGCCGGGCTTATACGCCGTCACCCGTTCCAGCAGTGCCATCGGCACCTGTTGCTGGCCTTGCTTCTGCCGAGCGAACTGGGCGAGGAGCTTGGCATTGTTGCCATCGCTGGTGCGAACGACAAGCAGGACGCCGCCTGTTTCCTGGAACAGATCGTTATGCTTGGCCACGTCTGCCATCGTGAGCCTGGTGATGGGCTTCACCTCGGAACTCTCGCTCGCCTTCGCCAGGATGGGATTGGTGTAGCGGTCGAAGGTGTCTGCCATGCCAAGAGATGGGGTCGACAACAGCAGAGCAATCGAAAGGAAGCGAAGCATGGTGGTATCCCGGTTAGGAAGCAAGCCGAATGCCGAGCCAGACAGCAGCGATGCCGACGATATTCTGGATCAGTACGTTGGCAAGCAATTGACCCCACTGGGCATGGGTCAGCATTTGTTCGTTATGAAACCCGAACGACGAGAAGGTGGTGAAGCCTCCCAGAAAGCCTACGAGGAGAATAAGCCGCTGGTCGTCGTTCAGTTGGCCTTTGGTAAAGAGAGCCCAGAGGATGCCAAAGACAAAGCAACCCAGGAGATTGACCAGCATGGTTCCCCAAGGGAAGGATTTGCCGACGAAGTGTTCGAGCGCTTCGGTGACAGCATAGCGAAGCAGTGAGCCCAGCCCGCCCGCCAGCATGATCGCCAGGCATTTCCAGAAGAGTAAAATGGCAAACACCTCAAAGCATAATGACATTGCAACAGTAGCAGGGTGATAAGGGAACTGCAAGCTTGGAGTCGAGGGCGATCAAGCCGGAATTCATTTGGGATGCACTGTAACGAGCGGTACCATCAGGCTAACGCTCTCCGTGGAAGTTGAACATGAAACTTTTCCTCCTCTCTTGTCTGGGGCTATGCTGCCTGCTGAGTTCAATGCTGGCCCAGCCACCTGCGAAAGTGAACGATGTTCCCGCTCAACCGTTGCTGGCCCAGGTAGCCAGGCTGGTGCAAACCCTGGAGATAGTAGGCGAGCCGCTGCATGAGCAAACGCAGAAAGCACTAGCCACACTGAATGCTGATCAACCCAGTGTCACGGTTGCAGCAGCAGTGCAAAAGCTGCTCGATCCGTATGCCCTTCTGCAGATCACCATCCAGAAGGATGGTACTCTGCAGGCACACCTTTTAATGGATAAGCCTGCACTCGTCGAACAAGGCTGGCGAACATTTCTGGTGAAAGTCGTCAACCTCGGCGAAAAGACGGGCGAGTTAGTTTACGATAGTCCACAAGCGAAGCCTGTCCCCCACAGCCCCGCCGACAAGGTAGAAGAACGCTGGCTTGATATCACCCCGGTGCAGGCACAACCACTGCTCAAGAAGCTGAGCGGCCTGGAACTCGAGTATCGGGTGCTCCAACTCTACTCGCGCGATGCAGGCGACCGTAACGCACAACTCTTCATCAAGCTCGATAAGCAGCAAGTCGAAGTGAAGCTGAATGCCCACGCTAAACCTTCGATACCGGTCACGTTCCAAGTTCGCGACGAGTATGGCAAACCGTGCATGGGCTGCTTCGAGATTCGTGATGCCCAGAAGCGGGTCTACCCGTCGATGGTCAAACGGCTCGCCCCCGACTTCTTCTTCCATCCACAAATCTACCGCGAGAGTGGCGAGAGCATCCGTCTCCCAGCTGGCAAGTACACGGTGAAGTGTACCCGTGGGCCTGAGTCGGTACCCGAAACGCAGGAACTGGTGGTGAAGGAATCGCCTGCCACGCTCAGCTACCAGGTCAAACGCTGGATCGATCCATCGCTCGCCGGCTGGTGGTCGGGCGATCATCACATCCATGCCGCTGGTTGTGCCCATTACGAGAAGCCTACCGAGGGCGTGCATCCACCGGACATGATGCGGCACTGCCTGGGGGAGGATCTCAAGGTCGGCTGCTGCCTGACGTGGGGGCCCTGCTTCGATTATCAAAAACGTTTCTTCAGCGGTAAGCCTGACCCGGTGTCGAAGGCACCCTATCTGCTGCGGTACGATGTCGAGGTCTCCGGGTTCGGCTCGCACAAGTCCGGGCATCTCTGCCTGCTTCGTCTCAAAGAGCAGATGTACCCGGGAGGCACCTCCAAAAACCATTGGCCCACGCTCGGCCTGAACACGCTTCGCTGGGCGAAGGCACAGGGAGCCATCACCGGCCCGGCCCATTCAGGCAACGGCCTGACCGACTATGTGGGCCGCATCCCCAACACCACCGATGGCCCACATCGGCTGCCTAATTACCACATCCCCGCGTACAACGGCATCGGCGCCAACGAGTACATCGTCGATATCACCCACGACGTCCCCGGCCCGAGCGGCAAGCTGGTGCCTGCTGTCGATTTCATCTCGGCGATGGATACCGACCGGGTGGCAGAGTGGAACATGTGGTACCACTCCCTGAACGCCGGGTTCAAGGTGAAGGTGAGCGGCGAGACGGACTTTCCCTGTATCTATGGGCAACGGGTGGGTATCGGGCGAGTGTATTGCAAGCAGAAGGGACAACCAGACTACGACAGCTGGTGCCAGGCAATTGGGGATGGGAAGTGTTATGTGAGTGATGGGACGACGCACTTGATGGATTTTGGACTCGTAACGCATACTGTTAGTTTGTTAGCAATTTCCACAGAGATGGGAAATGAGTTTCCACTCCATAAACAGAACAAGAATAACTTCTATGTTACCGTAGCTGCCAATCTTCCGAGCAAAAAGGAAGTTGATGTCGAACTCATCATCAATGGTGCTGTTGCTGAGACAAGAAAGATCATACCCAATGGTAGCAAACAGAAGTTAGAGTTCAAAGATGTCGAATTCAAACAAAGCTCCTGGGTCGCCATCCGTGTCTTCCCTCATGCCCACACCAACCCCATTTGGATCATCAGGGATGGCAAACCTATTCGACACAAGTCGAGTCTCGAATGGTGTTTGGCTGGTGTCGAACAGTGCTGGAAGCAGAAACAGAAGACCTATGCCGACGCGGAGATGAAGGAAGCGGAAGCAGCCTACGAACATGCCCGTACGGTGTATCGCCAGCGCTTGGCGGAGTGTGAGAAATGATGCGTGGATTGTTGGTTGTTGCATTGTTGATGACATCCGCATGTGTTCACGCACAGTCATCAGATGAACATGCGAAACAGGCCAAAGTGAATGGTTTGCTGCAAGCTTGGGCATGGACACATGAACGATGTCCGTTTGAACGTGACCTCAGCGCTCAAATCGGCATTCGTCGCGTTCCGCAACCAACTTTGGATGAACGGTTTGAAAAAGCCATCGACCCGCACCTCGCCGTCATTATCACCATCAACCCCGAAGGGCGGGTGAAAGTGGAACGAGGGCCAGCGGCCATCACCTTTGAGCCGGGTTGGCCTACACCCGTGGCTATCAAGATCATCAACGAAGCTGGGCTGACTACCAGGCTGCAAGTCAAAGCGATGGGGGATGATCAGACCGCAGCACACTTCTTTGAATCAATCGCACTGAGGGGGAAAACCCAAGCCATCACCAGCGAACTGTGTGGTGCTGATGTTGAGTATCAGGCCATGCTGATCCGTTGTGGTGCCAGCAGCAAACGGGAAGTCACGCTGAGCTTTACTGCGGGATCGAACTCGCAAGACCTGGGCTTTCGTGCGGAGATACCCGTTCTCCTCACGCCCCGCATCAACCTTAGGCTGCCCAGGTTTATCCAGAATGATGCAGCACTGGTATCAGCGGATACTGAGACACGAAAGCAGGCCCACCGCAACCTGCTGAGTCGCATTGAGATGGTGACCGGCAGCACACTTGATCGTCGCTCCAGTGAGTTTGACCTGAAAGTGCATGGCGAAGAGAAGGTTGGCAACGTCCTTCGGCAGAAGATCAGTTACCGTGCCCTCGATGGCCAGCGACTGACGGGATACTTGCTGAAGCCCATGGATGCGACTGGCAAGCGACCTGCTGTTCTTTGTCTGCATCAAACCACGAAATGGGGTAGTGCCGAACCAGCCGGTCTCGGCGGCCTGCCCAATCTCCAGTATGCTCTCGAACTCGCGCAGCGAGGCTACATCACCCTCGCCCCCGATTACCCCGGCTACGGCGACGCTACTGCCATTCAAACCTATGGTCAGGATTACGACAGCACCACCGCACA
>CAYPJB010000377.1:0-4671 GCA_964410845.1 uncultured Bacteroidales bacterium
CCGGGAGTCTGAAGAAGACACTATTTGATTGCAACTACAACACTTTCAAACTACATTAAAGCCCCTGGATTCCATACCGGCGGAGCCGGTCATACACCACATCCCCGGTCGGAGACCGGGGACGAGAATATATCGTCATGCCTCGTAGTCGCTATCGCATTTTTGAAACAGAATACCCCTACTACTGCACCTGTACCATCGTCGCCTGGATGCCTGTCTTCATCCATCCCTGGGCCGTTGACATCGTCTATAAATCGTGGCGTTACCTGAAGCAGCACGCACAACTCAAGTTATTTGGCTACGTCATCATGGAGAACCACCTGCACTGCATCGTGCAAGCTCCCAACCTCAGTGAG
The DNA here is from genome assembly GCA_964410845.1 of uncultured Bacteroidales bacterium. Lineage (GTDB taxonomy): Bacteria > Planctomycetota > Planctomycetia > Gemmatales > HRBIN36 > JAEUIE01. The sequence continues at coordinate 357 of CAYPJB010000377.1, forward strand.
ACTCTACGCCGCTTCAAGACATTTACCGCTCGTCAGATACTGGATGGTTTTCAACAGCGTGGACATGACACCATGCTGCAAGAGTTGAAGTTCTACAAAGCTGCTCACAAGGTCGATCAAGAATTTGGCTTCTGGCAGGATGCTTCACATCCCAAACAAATAAGTCATGATGAAATGATGCTGCAGAAGCTCGAATACATGCACAATAATCCACTACGCCGTGGCTACGTCAGCGATCCACTCCACTGGCGATACTCCAGCGCTTCCAACTACTACGACCAAACTAGTCTGATTGAAGTCATCACCGATTGGAAGTAAGTTGGCGATACTTGTCCCCGGTCTCCGACCGGGGACACACTGCAACACCGGCTCCGCCGGAAATCAGGCAAATGCGAAATATCTCCGATTCCATATCGGCGGAGCCAGATATACACCTCATCCACGGTCGGAGACCGGGGACGAGAAACAATTCCCCCCATCCATGATAAATCCTTTCACATTCCCAGCGAACTACCTTACGATACAGCATCAAAGATCACGAGAAGCAGGAACCACCGATGGAAACCTTCTATCTCATTGTGGCTGGCGGAGGTGGAACGCTGATTGTCTGCCAGTTCCTGGCAGGCTTGCTCGGCTTCATGAGTGACAGCGATGTCGATCATGACCACGATGCAGGCAGCGATACCCACGACGACAGCCACGATCACTCCGGAACCGCCAACTGGTTCCTCGGCATGCTCACCTTCCGTTCCGTCGCCGCAGCCATCACCTTCTTTGGCCTGGGTGGCTTGACTGCCCGCTATTACCAGGCCAGCGATGTCTCGTCTTTCCTAATTGCACTACTCTCCGGCTACGCTGCACTATACATCGTTGCCATGATGATGAAGTCGCTTTACCAACTGAAGGCTGATGGCTCGGTTCGCATGGACCGGGCTGTTGGCCAAACGGGACGTGTCTACCTGACCATACCCGCCAGGAAGTCCGGCTCCGGCAAAGTGACACTCTCCCTCCAGAATCGTACGGTCGAATGCCAGGCCATCACCGCTGAGAACGAAATCACTACTGGAACAGCCGTAACCGTCGTAGCAATCCATGGCCCAAACCTGGTCGAGGTCGCTGCGCTTACTGGCTGATAGCACATACACAACGAGGTAGTTATGTTCTCCATGATCCTGGCAGACTCACCCCTCACTTCGATCGATATCCCCTGGCCACTCATCATGGCAGTGGTAGGTGGGATTATCCTCTTCAGCTTCATATTGCTGCTGGCCCGCCGTTACAAACGCTGCCCGAGTAATCGCATCCTCGTGATCTATGGAAAGACCAGCGGAGGCAACGCTGCCAAGTGCATTCATGGCGGTGCTGCATTCGTGCTGCCTCTGATTCAAGACCATGCCTACCTGAGCCTGGAACCCATCAAGATCGACATCCCACTGAAGGGTGCTCTCTCCATCGAAAACATCCGCGTCAATGTGCCCAGCGTCTTCACTGTCGCTATCGGCACCGATGCAGAGACGATGCAGAACGCAGCCATCCGCCTGCTGGGGTTGCGTACAGAAGACGTATCCCAGCAGGCAGGTGACATTATCTTCGGCCAACTGCGACAAGTCATTGCTTCGATGAAAATCGAAGACATCAATCGCGACCGTGAGAAGTTCCTCCAATCGATCCAGAACTCGCTCGAACCGGAGCTGAAAAAGATCGGCCTGGTGCTGATCAATGTGAACATCACCGATATCACCGATGAATCAGGCTACATCGAAGCCATCGGCCGCAAGGCTGCTGCCCAGGCTGTTCAGCAGGCCCTGGTTGATGTTGCTGAGCAGGAAAAGCAAGGCCAGATCGGTGTAGCCGAAGCCGAGCGAGAGAAGACAATACAGGTGGCTAACGCTACCAAGCTGCGCGAGATTGGCACTCGAGAAGCACTGCGTGAGCAGGCAGTAAGGATTGCTCAATTAGAAAAGGAACGCAGTGTAGGCGAGCAAACAGCTTTGCTCGAAAAGCAAGCCCAGGTAAAAGCAGCAGAGCAGGAACAAGCCATTCGCATCGCTGAACTGGATCGCGAACAAAAGGTCGGTGAACAGACCGCTGCTCTTGAACGTGAAGCCCGCGTGGCTGAAGCTGAACGGGACAAGCGTATCCGCATGGCTGAGGCTGACGCGAAGGCTGTCACCGGCGAAGCGACTGCCATGGCGATCACTGCAACCGCTCGTGCCCAGCTCGAAGTGAAAAAGGCTGAAGCCTATCAGCTCAGCGAGACCAAAAAGCGAGAAGCAGAAGCAGCGGTGCTGGAAGCCCAGAACCGGGCAATGGCCAAGGCTGCCCTAGCTGAAGCGGAAAAGATCGAAGCCGAGAAGCGTGCAGAACTGGAAGCGACTGCCAAAGCAGAAAAGGCACGCACGATTGTCGATGCGGAAGCTGCTGCAGAGAAGATTCGCATCGATGCGGAAGCCCAGGCTGGTGCGATTTATGCTAAGCTGCAAGCCGAGGCACGTGGGCAGTACGAAATCCTGTCGAAGAAGGGCGAAGGCCTGAAGAAGATCATCGAAGCCTGCGGGTCATCACAGGCAGCGTTCCAGATGCTGATGCTGGAACACCTCGAAGGCCTGGCCGATGCTTCCGCCAAAGCCATTTCGAACATCAAGTTCGATAAGGTCGTCGTCTGGGAAAACGGTGGCGGTGGCAGCAACGGGCAAACCTCGAACACCGCCTCCTTCCTCCACAACATGGCCCGCACCATGCCCCCCATGATGCAGGTGCTCCGCGACGTAGGCGGCATCGAAATGCCCGAGTTCCTCGCGAGACTCAACGAAGCCACTACCACTCCACCAGAGAAGCACGCCCCCAGCGAAAATGGGCATGCGGCCGAAGTAGTCAGCAAGTAAAAAGCTGTACTTGTCCCCGGTTGGAAACCGGGGACATTCTGCAACACCAGCTCCGCCGGTATGAATAACGCATCAGTGTATACAGACTATCAACGGACTGAGGGAGCCAGTCATGCACAGCATCCCCGGTTGGAAACCGGGGACGAGAACACTGATTGATATTCTTCTACCCAGCCAGCAATCCTTTGTTATGATAGTCTCGTATTACTGTTAACTGTAATACGCAGTGCTGGACATCATTTATGCTGATTGGTCAGACGATAGGCCCGTTCAAAGTCGAGAAGGAGCTGGGCTCGGGAGCGATGGGGACGGTCTATCGTGCGGAGTTCGACAAGGGAGGCGGTAAAGTCAAAAAGGTGGCAATCAAGGTCATCGCACCTGGCCTGGGTGATAACGAACGCATCCAGGCCCGTTTCAAGCGTGAGTCTCAGATTCTCCAGCAACTCAAGCATCCCAACATCGTACGGCTCCTGGCCACCGGGAGAATTCAGGGTCGGCCCTATTATGCGATGGAGTATATCGAAGGTCACGCCCTTGATCATCACCTGGCCACCAAGGGCAGGCTTCACTGGGAAAAGGTGATTGAGTACGGCAAGCAGATTTGTGCCTCGCTCCAACACGCCCACGATCATGGCATCATTCACCGTGATCTGAAGCCCAGCAACCTGATGCTCGACAAGGCAGGCAACATCAAACTAACCGACTTCGGCATTGCCAAAGATAGTGATATGTCCGGCCTGACGTCAGCCAACTCCACCGTTGGAACTGCTGCTTATATGTCGCCGGAACAGTGCCGGGGTGAGCGAGACTTGACTCCGAAGTCAGACCTCTATGCACTGGGCATCGTCTTCTATGAACTGCTCACCGGTCGTAAGCCATTCACCGCTGAGAATGCGATGGACATGTTCATCCAGCATGTCTCGGGCACGTTTGAACGCCCGGCCCGGCTGGTGATGGACATTCCTCCCTGGCTTGATACGCTCGTCTGCCAATTGATGGAGAAGAAGCCTGAACATCGGCCTGCCGATGCCCGAACGGTGGCTCAGGCGCTCGATGAAGTGAAGGAACGGGTGGAATCGCACAAGAGCCTGGGAGCAGAACTCGCAGGCAAAGTCTCGAGAAAGGGCACAGGCAAAGACAGGGAGCTCGCGGAAGAGATTGTTGCTGGAAAGAAGATCAAAAAGAAGAAGGAGCAGGCACGAGCAGAACTCCGCGGCCAGATGCTTGCCGCGCTCGGCATCAGTATCCTGCTGGCGGGCGTTGTCTTCGCCATCATCTATGCCATGCGTGGCCCCTCCGCTGAAAAGATGATGGCATCTGCGAATAAGACCATTGAAAAGTTCGATGCTTCGCTGAATGTGGAGAAACCCAACTACTACGAAGTGTTTGAGAATTGGGAAGCGGCCAGGGTGGAGTTGGAGAAGCTTCGA
>CAYPJB010000378.1:0-4665 GCA_964410845.1 uncultured Bacteroidales bacterium
GCACGGCTTACAGCAGCCTGGTGGGTAACGCGATACTTCGAGTGGTATAGCGATCAAGGAATCAGCAACGTCATTGCGACATGTTGCTGTCAGTTCGCTCGAATCGTCACCAGTGGCAAAGTATCTTTCGCTGCGGTATCCGTCTGTGCCAGGAAGTTCAGCAGAAACATGAAGTACCGCTTCGTGGACAGGTCCTTGTCATCCACCCAGAACCAATAACCCCGGTAATGAATGGCAGCATACGCATCGCAGGGCTTGATCAATGAACTGTGGATCACAAAGCCCGGTGTCTGCGACGTACAGTTACTTCCCAGGTTGAGTGCACGCCCATCCACCAGGTGTTCCACAGGCACCTCGACAGAGAGCGACAGTACGGTAAGGATTCGGAAGATGGAGCGAGTCATGATGGCTATTTCATCATCCGATTTCGGTACGCCTCCAAACACCACTTTGAATTCACTCTGGTCAGGTTTGATTCCCAGGAGTTGTTTCGCAGCTGCCAGTTGAGCTGTGAACTCTGGCGAGAGGTGCTTCTCCCTGAAGAACAGAACGACTGCATCACCCCTGTTTTTATCTTGTTCGATACGCATGCCGATATTGCCAGCCTGCTGAGCCTGTTGCAATAGCTTCAGCAAGGCATGGAACCGCGGATCCACTTCCCGTTGTTCACAGCCAACGTACGTTCCGTTATTCAGGCCATTGATGGAATCGACCAACAGGTCCATCACCAGTGCTGCATCATAACCCGACTGGATCATGAACAACACCGACTTGGGTGGAATCGGGCTCGACAGGTTGCGAATAAACTCCGCCCCGGTCTGTGGTGTGTACGAAATCGTCGGTCGATCTTCATAGCTGGCATTAAGGCCCAGCATCCCACCCAGACGATTACCAAAGAACAAATCTGAAGTAGCAGTTTGTCCCACGTTCACACTGGCGTTGCCCGATCTGCCACGTGAGTAACCACTGGTGATCTGTGCAACATCCACAAAGAACGGTGTATCGGCATAACGCATCTTCACGATGTTCAGCAGCGTCTGCTCTTTCCACGAGGTGGCGAGTGCTTCGTTATACGGCAAGCGATCCGCCACGATGGTACTCGGCCCAATATGTTGGCAGCCGGTCTGACTCATGCAAGCCAGTGCCAGCCAACCAGCAATCCAGGCGAAAGCCCGTGACAAGGATCACTCCACTGTGGAACACCATCAGCACGCCTATCCGTGCCTTCATGTTTAACTTGTCGGCATTTTCGGGTGCCTTGGATCAACTTTTTTCGACTTTATCTGAGATTCATTCAAGTTTTCGACTTCGAACGTAGGTGGGCAAATGGCCTTGCCCCCAGAGCTGACATGATGCGTAAGCAGGGTAATCTGAGTAACTCTTTCACCATGGGAGTCAGCCGTGCTATGTTAATTGGATGAGCGATACGAAACCGACACCTCGTGTGACACGTACCCCAGCGTGGTTGATCCTGCTGTTGGTTGCTGGCGTTCCTACCGTCGTAACGATAGCTGGGATACTGATCGGAGCACATGTGGTAGAGATCATCGTCTTCTCCATGCTCTGCCTGTTCTCCCTGGCACTCGTATTCTTTTACTCGTTAGGCTAAGACAACAGTACAGCCCGTTTGCGATTCTGCCGGACTATGCCGGCCGACGCTCTTTGTCTTCTTTCCACTCATCGTGCTGACGGGTTTGTGGATGTGGAAGGGTAATGTTTTGGGGCAGATGATGTCGAAGCGATCAGTTTGACTTGCATAAGCTGTGGCACTGCTTGAGGTATTCCTCAAACAGTGTTGCGTGTGCAATCGTTTAGTGTGAACCACCACTGCTTTGCGAGTATGCGAATCAGTGCCACGCTGCTCATTCAAGGGAACCAACTATGGCCAAGAAGCAACCCACCACCCGAAGTAGTAGCACAAGCAACTGGCGTGTGGCGACCCTCAGCCGCATGCGGGAACTCATTCTGCAAGCCGACCCGCAGATGGTCGAAGAGCATAAATGGAAGAAGCCATCCAATCCAACTGGTGTGCCGGTCTGGTCGCATGATGGGATCATATGCACGGGCGAGACGTACACGAGCGTGGTGAAACTCACGTTCGCCAAGGGGGCCAGCCTGCCTGACCCTTCGAACCTTTTCAACTCCAGCCTGCAAGGCAACACGCGACGAGCGATTGATATCCGCGAAGGCGAAACCATCAACGCTGCTGCGTTCAAAGCACTCATCAAGGCTGCTGTCGCTCTGAATGCCAAGCCGACGAAGAAGAGCAGGCCACCGCTCAAGAAGAACGAGCAGGGTGTGGTCCTTCTCTCCGGAGGCAACCCGCAGATTGCGAAGGCCTACGGCAACGAACCCGTGCAGGCCTACATCGCTGCCATGCCTGGGTGGAAGCAGGATGTTGGCCGTCGACTTGATGCGATCATCGAACGCACCGTCCCCAACGTTTACAAAGCAGTGAAGTGGAACAGCCCCTTCTACGGTTTCGAAGGCCAGGGCTGGTTCCTCGGCTACCATTGCATGACGAAGTACATCAAGGTCTCCTTCTTCCGTGGCACCTCGCTCCGCCCCATCCCGCCCGGCACCTCCAAACAAAAAGAAGTCCGCTACCTCGACATCTACGAAGATGACGATTTTGATGAAGAGCAGTTCGCGAGCTGGGTGAAGCAGGCGAGTGAACTACCGGGGGAGAAACTGTGATTCCATGATGGATTCGTCATCGATAGTCGGAAGTTAAGCGATTCAGCCCAACTGGCTGGGATCCCGGCCAACTTTCCTGAAGGACTGTCGCAGCATGCGCTAGTGGAACTAGCAGAATGAGCCGCGACAAAGGTCAGGCAAGCTGCCCTTTTCCACCTATACCCAGCAGTTTTAGCAGCGGGCCTGTTGTCGCTGTCGTGACGATGGCCATTAATACCATCATCGTGAACAGCGTCGGCGAGATGATTTTCATTTCGAGACCGATATTCAGCACAATGAGTTCCATCAATCCCCGTGTGTTCATCAGGGCACTCAGGCCCAACGCATTTCGACGATCGAGCGAGGCCAGCCGTGCAGCACCATATGTCCCCAAGAACTTACCTGCTATCGCCACGCCAATGATAGCTCCGCAGATCAGCCATTCTGTTGCTGATGAGACGAGACCGATCTGGGTTCGCATGCCGACCGAAGCAAAGAACGCAGGCAGAAGCAGCACACTTACGAAATCTTCCGTCTTGCTGCGGAAAGTATGGGAAAGCTGGCTGTCATGCGGAATGATGACACCCATCAGAAATGCACCAAACAGGGCATGAATGCCAATCTGCTCGGTAATCAAGGCACTGGCAAGAATGGCTACCAGGATGATCGCCATCACAACCGGCGAGAGAGGTTGATCGCCATATCGAACCAGCACTCGTTCGAGTATCGGCTTGACCAGCAATAGCATGCCCGCGACAAACAGGCAACTGAGCACCAGCGTAAACACTGCATCGCCAGGATCACCCTTGGCAATTCCCACCACGCAGGCCAGCATGCACCAGGCAGTCAGATCACCAATGGCAGCAGCGCTGAGAGCTACCACACCCAGGGGTGTCGTCTGCATCTGTCGATCAGTCAGAATGCGTGCAAGCACCGGGAATGCTGTAATCGACAGTGCCACTCCCATGAACAAGGCGAATATCGTAAACGAGGTGCCTTTGTCGGAATACTGCGGATACAGCATCAACCCCAGCGCCGCACCACCCACAAAGGGCACAACCATGCTGGCATGAGCTATGCCCACTGTGCTCTTGACTCGATTCTTGATGGATTGCGGATTGAACTCCAACCCCACCAGAAACATGTAAATGATGATGCCCAGTTCGGAAATAACGCTGATGTACGGTCCCACTTCCTGTGGAAATACTGTTGCCGCCACATCGGGGAATAGTCGCCCCAACAGCGATGGTCCCAGAAGTATTCCAGCCAGCACTTCTCCAATAACCGGAGGCTGACCGAGATATCGCAACAGCCGCGACAGCATGAGCCCTACGGTGACAATGGCCACTAGCACCACAAGCACATGAACTGAGACTTTCAACTTCTCAGGAACATCAGCAAGCGATACAGAGGAAGCTTGCCGCTGAACGAACTGTGTCGTGCCAATATAGTTGATCAACAGAAACAAGCCTGCGGCGCCTACCAGCATGGCAAGGTAGCCAAGGTAGCTCGCGTCCTGTCTGACACGCGGGGAAGATTCATGAAGTCCGGATGTGGCACGATTCTCCATTCTTCCATATTACTTGTCCTTACGATAGTTGTCTAGACAAGCATTAACCGAATCAGCGTCCATTTTCAGGCCAAATACGCTAGCTACCCGTCAATGACGGGTGGTGGTTCCTGCGACGATATTACTTCCTGGCGTGATCTCCCACCGGCGACTCGCCGATGGCTACAAGCAACTACACATCAACGATACCGTGCCAACCAGTGTGCATACGGTGCAGGCAGCGTCTTCCAGGCCGCATTCTCCACTCCTAGTTCCTTGGCGGCCTGGTAAGGCCAGTGGGGGTTGGTCAGGAACGGGCGGCCTATGGTGGCGAAGTCGATCTTGCCTTCGCGGATCAAAGTGTCAGCTCCGGCTGCTCCGTTGATGAACCAACTGGTGGTGCCAGGCAGACCGGTCTCGCGGAGGACTCGCGCAGCAAT
>CAYPJB010000379.1:0-4639 GCA_964410845.1 uncultured Bacteroidales bacterium
GGTTTATCTGCTGCCTGGGGCTAGTCGCTGCCCAGACGGTGCTGAACAGCAACATCAGCATCGGCAAACTCCGTAAGCAAATCCACGACTACAAAGGAATGAGCAAAGTCGTTGCCACGTATCACCCGGCATACCTGCTCCGTAATCCGAATGCCAAGAAAGATGTCTGGGACGATATGAAAATGCTGATGGAAGCCATGGGACGACCGGTAGCGTAGTGCAAATCTGTAGCGATTGTAACGATTCAATCCAATGCGTGAAGGAATCAAGTGGTAGAGCTGTCTACCGGCGCAATAAGAGATGCGGAATCAATTTCGACTTCATTTAACACCCTTCAGAAACGATGTAAATAGTTGGTATGCAGCTTGGAACGTCATCAAGGAGGATGGCTTATGAAGAGTCTGCTCACTGTACTTTTCTGCTGTGTTATTGTTGTTCCAGTCATTGCTGGCGAACGTGACAAGAACAAACAGGTGAAGCCCACGGTCACCCCGTCAGAACGTATCGACCAGTTGCTCGCAACGCTGAAAAACGACCGCAAGGAAGAACATCGTTCCAAGGCTGCGGAAGAACTTGGCACCTTAGCTTCTTCGGAGTATCCCGAAATAGTTTCAGGATTGATCGACGCGCTGGTCCGTGATGAAGCTAGTTCTGTGCGAAAGACAGTCATTCGTACACTGGCAGCTATTGATCCTGCCACCCATGAAGTGAAGGACGCACTCGATCAGGCTGTTAAATCAGATAAGTCGTGGACTGTTCGGCAAGCGGCACGGCTGGCAGTCTGGCGATATAAACCCAAGGATGAACCACAACAAGTGCCTGGCCCCAAGCTGCGTAATACTTCCAAACCCGGAAGCTCAGGAAACATGCCAATCAGCAAGGACACCGCCAAGGCCAAAGCTGGAACAACAACAGATCCATTGAAGACTATGCCTATGCCCCAGGTGCCTGTCCCCGTTGTGCCTGCGGTGCCGGCACCGACGATGGCGCCGGCACCCGGGCTCTTTCAATCTCAGCAGGCTCCTTCCAGTATTACTGACTTGCCACCCGCTCGACTGACTGCTCCCAAGCGATCAGGAGATTAAATAGAATGCCGACCGCACATCTTTGATAAGGTGCCACGTGCCTGATCCGGTCAAGCTGATCTCTACCATCAAACTGGCAACACACCATCTTCGTGAACAAAAGGGACGAACTGGGAAGTTCATTGAATTACAGGATGTCAAAGATGTACTGGTAGCAGGCGACTTGCACGGGCATCTCAGCAACTTTAAAGCGATTCTCCAGCACGCCAAGCTGAATGAGAATCCCAGAAGGCACGTGGTATTGCAGGAACTGGTTCACGGCCCGTTCCGTTATCCGGATAACGGAGGTGAACTGTCTCATCGGTTGGTCGATGTCATATGTGCCTACATTTGTCAGTACCCGGGCCGGGTACACTATCTGCTTGGCAATCACGAATTGGCGCAATGGACCAAACGGGAAATCGCCAAGAATCACGAAAGCTTGAACAACCTCTTTGTGTTGGGAGTGGCCACATCCTATCCAGATCATGTGGAAGAGTTATTGACAGCCTACGACGAATTATTTGCGGTTCTCCCCGTAGCTATCCGGTTGCCGAACCGAATCTTTCTCAGCCACAGCCTTCCTGGTGCAGTACGATTGAAAAGCTGGCGATTGGACGATCTCAAGAAGCAAGTATTCAGCGATGAAGACTATAAGCTGGGTGGATCGATTCACGCAGTAGTCTGGGGCCGAGATACTGACGAATCCACGGTAAGAGAGTATCTGAAACTGGTAGATGCTGACCTCCTCATCTCCGGGCACATTCCATCTGACAACGGCTATGATACCCCCACTCCATTACAAATCATTCTGGACGGCAAGGACGAAGGCGCACAAATTCTACTGTTCGATGCAAATGCCAGGTACACCCAGTCAGATTTGCTGAAAAAGCTCATCAAATTACACCCTGATTTGTAAGACCTGCATGCGCAATTGATATAAACTTCTGCCATGCAGGCCTTTACGCCGATTGACAGGCACATTTTGCCTGACTGCTATCCTCAGACAACTTTGACAATTTTCACCAAGTTCATTTCCCTTTACTGAATTATGAACTAGCTTTTCTTATTGCTATCGAGACATGGACGACTCGCCTGCTACCATCTGCAGGCTCAGACAAGGCAATGTGAGATGATTCAATTGGCTACCCCCAGTTTCTTCCCATTCACACACCTTGAGCATCCGCCTGCTTCACCTCCTGCGAAGTTAGCGCCTCCAGTGTCGTCGGTCACGCTGCAAAAACAGCCAATGATTGATGATGTAACCTTGGTCCTGGTGGGTGAAAACAGCACCGAACGCAGCTTGCTCGCTGGCATTTTACAGCGATCCACCATGTTTCGCTGTCAGGTCTTTGAAGCCAACGATCTGGAAACTGCCACCGAATTGACTCGTCGTTGTCGCCCTGATGTCATCATTCTTGATAGTATCATCCCTTACGGACATATACGCCAGGAAGCAGTGATGAGCATGCGACACCTGTTGCGGTTTCAAACCGAACAGGCCTTCATCATCCTGGCACGTGAAGAAGACCAGGCTGCTGCAGTTTACGCCTTGCAGGAAGGTGCTTCAGATTACCTCCTGATTGATCAGATCCAGCATGATCCCGTTTACCTGTATCGTGCCATCAAGAATGCTGTTCAAAGGAAGCAGTTGGAACGTGAGTTCGCACGAACAGTGGAGTTGTTACGTCAGCGAAACGGCGAACTGGAGATGCTTAACCAGCAACTCTGGAAGCTTTCACATACTGATGAACTGACTGGCTATTTCAATCGCAGGCATATCGTTTCCCGGATGGAAGAAGAGATATCCCGCGGGTTACGTTACGAGATGCCACTTTCCGTAGTCTTAGCTGACATCGACCACTTCAAGCGTATCAACGATTCCTTTGGCCACCTCACAGGTGACCGTGCATTACAAACCATTGCTGATCTGTTCCGATCCAAATTACGCGAAAGTGATCTGATTGGTCGCTTTGGAGGTGAAGAATTCCTGCTGATTCTTCCCCACACCGATCTCTCAGGTGCGGAAGCATTTTGTCATCGTCTCCGAGATCATGTTGAAAAACATCCACTACAGTTGAGCGATCAGTCCATCACGATGACGGCCAGTTTTGGGGTCTCGACACTCTCGCCAGAGGTCGATACTTCACAAAAGCTCTTACGCATTGCAGATCGCAATCTGTATCGAGCAAAGTATCTGGGTAGAAACCGTGTGGTGGCTGAGTGCGGAGCCAACGAAACCCTATTGATCAATAATCCATCCGAACAATCGACTTCTGTCAGTAACTCCAGCACCGACACCAAAGTAATGTCCAGCATCAAGTCGATGCTGAAAGGCAAAGCCTGATACACGACAGCAACTTGCTAATGCGAAAGCCCACAGTGATCGACTGTGGGCTTACTCATTAAACTCGGTGTTAGTTTGGCTTATCCTTCTTGCTGTTGGAAGAGCTCGAATCACCTCCGGTTTTTCCGGGGGAGGTACCAGACTTACTGCCTGTACCACCAACTTTACTACCAGCACCGGTTCCGCTACTGCCACCTCCAGGACCAGTCCTCGTACCAGCGCTGCCAGCACCCGGAGTTATTTTACTGCCAACTCCTGGACCAGTCTTCGTTCCAGTGCTCCCAGTTTCCGGACTGATCTTACTGCCAGTTCCACTGCCAACCCCTGGGCCGGTCTTCGTTCCGACACCGCCAGCACCTGGAGCCATTTTGGAACCGGTTCCAGCACCGGTAATCGGAGCCGATCCTGTTGTGGAACCTGTATTTCCAGTTCCAGTACCAGTGGTGCCACCTGTTACACCATCCGATGTCTTGATTTTGTTGATGGATTTCAGGTTTTTGTTCTCTCCTGGAACAGGAGGAGGAACACGAGTGACTTGTTGCCCAATACTTCCGACATTGGGTGTTTTCTTGTCATCTGCATTATTGATGGGCATTTTGGAAACTATCGGTGACTTGGGAAGATTGAACGTCCGAACTCCGCTGGCTGTACCAGCGTCTACACCGGTCTTGCTATTGGCATTCTGAGCAATCATCTTCTTTTCGACTGAAACGCGTTCCATGGCAACCTTCCGCACGTCGGTTGCATTTTTCCCAAACTCTCGTGCTCGATTCTCATTAATGCGTTCCACCTTGAATGGTGAATCAGTGTTCTTGTTGAGATTGGTTGTGTAAGTCTTCAAAGGCTTAGCCAAGGCCATGTTATTGACATTTGTCTTGTTGATGTTGTTGACAGTGATGTTGTTAATCACAGTCTGCTGGGTAACAAAGGTGCGAGCTGGCCGAAGATTGACGTTATCTCGGTAGCGTTCGTAATTCACTCGAATATCAACTCGCCAGTTCGGGTTACTGCGACGATAGTAGTTCTCGTAGTAAACAAAGTCACTGGAATAGAAACGAGGGCCACGGGCATAGGTAAAGTTGAACCAGGGAGTAATGCCAATATTCAAGTAGCTGGTGGCATAGTAATCACCAAAGTAATAATGTCCGTAAGCTGGCCGACAGAAGAAGTGGGGTGTGATGACATCAATATCGAGGCAGACAGCAGGACGATAAACAAACCCTGGTCG